>JBAYOU010000081.1:0-6787 GCA_041678065.1 Parvibaculum sp.
GCCGGAAAGGAAGGTGAGGCGCGCCGCCTGCTGGCAGGCATCCCCGCCGCCCATGAGCGCGCCGAAGTGCAGCAATTCGCGATGGACTGGGTGAAGCGCCACGCACCTGCCGCGCCCGTGCCGTATCAAAAGGAGGAGATGTGATGAAAGCCCTGTCGATGAAGATGCGTCTCGGTCTCGCATTGCTTCCTCTGCTTGCACTCGGCGCATGTGAAGTGCCGCAGGAAGCCGTCGTGGAATCGCGCGCAAAGGCGGTGCTCGATGCGCAATATGCGGCAACCGCGAAAACACCGCCCATGCAGGCTGCAGAAGCTGACCGCATCTACGAAAACTATATCGAGAATATCGGGGAACCGATGGAAAGCAGGTCCACGACTACCCGCTGAATGCGGGTAACGGAAGGACTGAAGTCAGGAGGCAAGTGAGGACCGGATTGAGGGAGCGATCCGGGAATGTGCCGGAAACGGCGTTGAATGTGGAGGTTGATATGTCTGTGAATGGTGTGAAGGCGTTCATGCGCCGTTTTGCGAAGGATGACAGCGGCATCTCTGCTGTGGAATACGGCCTGCTTGCTGCCGGTATTGCGGTTGGTATCTGGGCAATCATGGGCGATGTCGGTACTTCTCTCGGGACCATCTTCGAAACGATCAGCGCAGATCTGGAAGACGCCGCTGCTGGTGCTGGCGGTGGTGGTGCTGGATAACACCGGTGTCCATCGGCCGTCATAGCTTGTTCGCTCGTAGGTACAAGTCAGCGCAGGCGGGTGTCTCTCCTTCCCCCGGAGAGACACCTGCCCCCGCCCGCTTTTGCCGGGATGAACGCGGCTCGGTAGCCATCGAGTTCGCTTTCATCGCGGTCGTCTTCCTGACCATCCTTTTCGGCATCATGTCCTATGGCTTCCAGTTCGCCACGCGGATCGCGCTGTCACATGCCGTGTCCGAAGGTGGTCGGGCGGCGGTGGCGGGTCTCGATGACGGGCAACGCGAACAGTTCGCGCGCGCCGCAATCCAGCGTGCGGTAGAATCCTATTCGCCACTGGTAAACTGGAGCGGGATCGAAGTTCTCGATCCTCAATGGCGGGACACGGAAAATGGCCGGGTAGGCGATATCACAATCACCTACACCGACAACCGCTTCTCCTTCCTTCCCTTCATCCCCACGCCGGATGAAGTCATGCGGGTGAGCACGACTTATATCGTCACCGATCCGGATGGGTGAGGTGACCATGCGCCATTTGTCGAAAGGGCCGGTTCTGACGGTGGTGGCGGGTGAGCGGACGGAACCGCTTGCCCTTCTTTCATCCACCGCCACCGCGCTTATTCAGTCGGAGACGGAAGAGGCACTTCGCGCTGTTCTCGAACACGCCGCGCATCTCTTCGCCGAAATCAGTTCTGCCCGTATCGGCCTTTGCGAAATCGGCTTGTCGCCTTCCGGCAAGCCGCTGATCCTCTGGCAGGCGGCACAGGGCGGCCTCACGGTTGAAGAGGATGCGGGTTTCTTCCGCTGGTTTGAAAATGCCGTGCGCGGTACACGCGCCTTCAGCAATCCCCGCGCTGATGCTTCATGGCAGGGGCTTCTTTCTTCTCCGGCGATTAGCCGCGACACGGGCATCCACGTGGCGCTGAAGCTGGATGGCGAAACGCCCTCCGCCGATGTTCTGTCGCTCGCCCCCGCCCTTGTAGATATGGCAGCCGCCTCGCTGTCGCGCATGAGAGGCGCAAGCGCACAATCGCTCGAGCATCGCTATACGGGCGAGATGCTGGAAGCCGCGCGCCGTTGGCTGGAGCTTGGTGCCGATATTGGCTGGGAAGCGCGCAATGATGGACGCCTTCGCTGCCGCCGCATTCTGAACCGGCGCGAGGAAATTGCGCGCGCCGTAGAAGGGCTGCGCTTGAGCCAGATTTTCGTCGGCGCGGGCGGTCACAGCCTGCTCGATCATCTGGAAGCAAGCGGCAGTGTGCGCCATATGCGCGTGCAGCCTGAAGGCTCACTCCGCACCGCGCTCCAGCCGGGCGAAGCGCTTTATGTTTCAGCCGCGCGTCGCAAGGGCGATGCGCGGGAAATGGATTGGGTCGGCACCTTCTCTGTCGTCGCGGGCGATGAGGCGCGCTCAGGCGTGCGCGAGGCGGTTGCGATGATGGCGCAGGTCAAGACCGGGCGTCTTCGGGAAGAACGCCAGCGGCGGGAAGCAGAAGCCATGCTTCAGGGGCTGCGCCTTCTTCTTGCAAACAACACGTCCAGCGAAAAGCTTGGCGAGCTTGTTTCCCTCATTGTGGATTGCATCGGTGGCGAGCAAGCTTGCGTTCTCCAGCGCGCGCTTGATGGCTCGCCGCGCTACCTTGTGCCTGCGCGAAAGCAGGCGAGGAGCGATGTGGATGAAATCCTCGCCTTCATTGCCGACAGGGTGAAAGACGAACGCGCCGAAATCTTCGATACAAGCGAAGATGAAGGGGCGCGGTTTTGTCGCGCGCTGGAAATGAGCGGGCACCAGCTCGCTGTTCTCCCTTTGCCGCTTCATGGCGAACATGCCTTTCTGTTCTGCACGACACGGCGAAAGGAAGGCTTCTCTTCAGTTGATCTCGGCTTTGCCGACCGCTTCACTCTGCTGCTGCAACAGGCACTGTTTTTGCGCGATGAACAGGCGCAGATTGCGCAGACCGCGAAGATGGCCGCCCTCGGGCAGATGTCCACCAGCATCGCGCATGAACTGCGCCAGCCTCTCAATACGATCTCGCTTGCGGTGCAGAATCTCGAATTCATGATGTCGGAACCAAATTTCGATAGTGATGCAGCCGCCGTCAAGGTCGCGCGCATTCTTGCGCAAGTCGAACGCGCAAGCGATGTGATCGACCGCATGCGCCGCTTCGGCCGGAAGAGTGCAGGGGAAAGCAATTTCGTTGAAGTCGGCGATCTCGTTGAAGGCGTCGAAGCCATCATGAACCATGTATTGCTGCAGGCGGGCGTGCGCTTCGAAAAGCAAGTGCCGGAAGACCTCACCGTCTTCGCCGATCAGCTCCAGCTTGAGCAGGTCATCGCCAATCTGATGCAGAACGCGGTCGATGCCATTTCAGGCATTGGTGCGCGTCATGAGCGCGAAGAGAGCCTGATAAGGATCGTCGCCGCACCCGTAGCTGAAGAAGGAATGGTGGTCATCCGTGTAGAAGATAGCGGTCCCGGCTTCCGCCCCGAAATCATGGAGCGCGTGCTTCAACCGTTCTTCACCACAAAATCTGCCGAACATGGCACAGGTCTCGGCCTTGCAATCTGCGATACGATTGTGCGCGAAAGCGGCGGGCGGATTGAACTCGGTAATCATGCGGGGGGCGGCTATGTCGCCCTCCTGCTACCGATGGGCAAGTGAGAGACTGCTTGGAAAATTCGTCAAGGTCGCTCGGATCGCCAACACACCAACCTCGTCATTGCCGGGCTTGACCCGGCAATCCATCACGCGAGCGCGGAGTAAGACGCGGGGATGCCCGGATCAAGTCCGGGCATGACGATCCTGACGGGGGCGGCTTTCAAACAGCCGCCACGTCCGAGAGACCTACTCGCCGCTCGGAAAGCCTGTGAAGAGATAACCCTTGCCGCGAATGGTCTTGATCACCATCGGGTGATCGGGATTGGGCTCGAGCTTCCGCCGCAGTTTCACGACGATACTGTCAAGGCTGCGGTCATAAGGCTGCCACTGGCGATTGAACACGCGGCGGCACAGATCCTCGCGCGTCTGCGGCGCGCCTTCATGTGCGACAAGCTCAATGAGCAGATCGCATTCCGCCGTCGTCAGCGGCACAAGGGCGCCATCCGGCGTTGAAAGCCGACGGCGATGCGTATCGAACTTCCAGCGCGGGCTGGTGTCTTCCTGTTCGTCGACTTCGTGCTTTCCGCTTCGCCCGCCCGAGCCGCCCGACTGGCTGCTGCGACGAAGCAGGGCGCGGATGCGCGCCACGAGTTCGCGCAGATTGACCGGCTTTACCACATAATCATCCGCGCCGAGTTCAAGCCCGACAACTTTGTCAGTGGGCTCGCCCTGGCCCGTCACCATGATGCAAGGCGTTATATGCGTCTTGCGGATTTCGCGGAGAATGTCGAAACCATTGTCGCTGCCAAGCAGCAGGTCGAGAATGACGAGATCAAAATGATCCTCGGCAAAGGCCTCAAGCGCGCTTTTCGCATCGCCTTTTGCTGTGACCTTCATGCCGTTTGCGGTCAGATAGGAAGAAAGTTCTTCCCTAATGTCCGGATCGTCATCCACCAGAAGAAGCGAGGCAGCATAAGCGCCCGTTGTTTCAGTCGCTCCACCCTGTTCCGTCACAATCGCCATCGTTTTCCCTCCTCCGGATCAGATAGCAACAAGCCGCTCAGTCTTGTTCGTCCCCGTCTCTCTGGATACAAGTCTGGCCGTTAAGCTTTAAAGAATTCTATAGTAAATTGAACCTTGCCTCACTCGCCTTTGATTGTGCGGGGAGTGCAATTTCTGCACTATGGCTCACACGCTCTCGTCATTTACTGAGGCTGCGTGGTTTCACTCCGATTTCATTTCCGCAACTTTCCCTGGGGTTGGCGCGTATTGCCGCCACCAATCCATACAGTTCTCTACTTCTGGCATTTGCCATTTCCCGGCAATGTTGTGCGCAGGCAATAGTGATTTGCGTAGCGTCTCAAAACGAGGGCTGGCCCATGAGCTATGAATGCGATCTCAGGGAGAGCGATGTGAACCCCGTCGACGACCGCACCGCAGGTCTGACGGAGGCAGTAGAAAGCCTGAGCGACAGTGAGCTTCGGGATTTATTGGTTGCTCTTCTCTCCGAATGGCGCAAACGCTGCGATGTGAAAGAGCTGCCTCGCAACTAGCGCGACGTGGCTCTCACTGAAATGACGATTATCGTGCCGTCTTGCCATCGCACGCATAGCCCCAGGCAAGGCTTGTTGCGAGATCAATACTGGCGGGCAAATCCCTGATCTGCGGCTTCTGCTCAAGCAGCGCAAGAAAGAGCTGCCGCACCTGTTCCGCCGCAACGCCTTCAGCGGGCAGGCAGAAATCTGCCTTGCTCATATGCCGCCGCGCCACGGCGTAATGGCCAAGAAAGCCCTGAATATAAGCACCGCACACATTCAGCTGCTGCCGTTCTGCATCGGTAATGGCATTTGTGTTTGCGGGCGTCGCGCAAACTTCGGCGAGGTCAGCGCCGGTCTGCACAGAATAGGTGCGCGCCTCCGCAGGGCCTGCAATCCAGAGCGCGGCAACCGCAATGCTGGCCGCGAAAATGAAGGAACTGAACTTGCTCATTCCGATTCTCCCGTGATCATCGGCCCCCGGCTGCTTCCGGTTGCGCTGGTTTCGGGAAGGAATCTAGCAAGCTGACTCAATCATGTTGATCTAATGTTGTCTTGTTTTGTGAGCGAATGTGATCGCGCAACGAAGTGCTATGCGCAACGTGGAGAAACAATCGCCTCCAGCGGAATATTTGGCCGCAACACGATGCGCGCCTGCGGCATCACACGATCAGCATTGGTAACACGCACCCGCGCGTGCTGCATGAATGTCGCGAGAATGAGCACAGCTTCCAGAATGGCAAAGCCCGCCCCTATGCAAATGCGCGGGCCACCGCCAAATGGCATATAGATGTGGCGCGGGCGCGCTGCCGCCTCATCGCCGGTAAAGCGCAGCGGGTCAAAGCGATGCGGTTCGCGCCAGTGGCGTTCATGCCGGTGCAGCAGCCAGGGTGAAATCAGGATTGTCTTGCCAGCGGGCACGGTGAGATCAGGCAGAAGCTCGGTTTCCTTTTCCGAGCGGCGCATGAGATTGGCCACCACCGGATAGAGCCTCAGCGTCTCGTCAACCACCGCCCTTGTGAGGGTGAGCGAGAGAACATCCTCCGCCGTCAGGCTTCGTCCGCCTGCCACATCTCGCACTTCTTCATGCAGGCGTTCCTGCCATTCAGGATGCAGCGTGAGGAGATACATGGCCCAACTCAGCGTTGTCGCGGTCGTCTCATGTCCTGCAAGCAGAAAGGTCGCGACCTCGTCGCGTATCCGCTCCGCCGTCAGCGCCTCGCCATCTTCTCTTTGTGAAGCAGCCATCAGCCGGCTGATAAGTGTCGTCTCACCACCTTTGCGTTCCGCTTCCTCGATGATGCGCCGCGCAAAATGATCGAGCTGCCGCTTGGTCGGCGAGACAAGTCCCTCGATGAAGCGCTTGCGCGGATTGTTGGGCAGAAAGGCGGTGGCGAGAAAAATCAGAGGAAACTTGTCGAGCGTACTTGTCACGGCATGCGAAACGCCTTCGAAACTGTCATCGAGATCAGCGCTCAGAACCGCCTCGCCGATCACCTGAAGCGTGAGGCGTGTCATCTCGCGGTCAATGGATATCGTGCTTTTCTGCGTGAGCAGGCGGGAGACGGACTCTTCTGCCGCACGCACAAAGATGGGCGCGAAATCCTTGATACTTGAATGCTGGAAGATCGGCGCCGCAATCTTCCTGTTCCGCCGCCATTCCAAACCCTCTGCCGTCAGCAACCCGTTGCCAAGCAGAGGTTTCAGAATGGCGAGCTGATTTTCCTCTTTGGGAAAATGCTCCGCTTCACTCACCAGCACGCGCCGGATCGCTTCCGGATCATTGATGAGAAAGCCGCGCCCGCTTTTCGATATGCCAACCCGGAACTCGCAGAAGCGCACCTTGTACCAGAAGGCCGGATAAGACGCGATGAGGTTGGTAAGCCCACGCCGCTTGGTGAGCATGGTCCAGAGGTTCGGCGTGTCTTCCGGCGGCTCGGGTCGCGCGGGGAGA
>JBAYOU010000082.1:0-6749 GCA_041678065.1 Parvibaculum sp.
CTTCTGGCCTGCGCAAGAATGAAGGTCCAAGGTTCGGTACGCTGAAAGAGCTTAATGTCCCGCTCGTTCACTGTCACCGTGAAGTCGGTGCGGTAATCCGACCCGAAATTGAGATAGAGCCGGTCGCGGACGAGCGAGGCTGAGGTGACCATGCCCTCGACAAGCTCATAGCGGCCTTCGAGCCGCTCCAACGCATCCGCATCCTGCGCCTTGCGGATCGCATAATAGGGATCGCGCCAGATGCCTCGCGCCGCAGCGCGCGCCTTTTGCTCCGCCTGCAAAAGCTCGCTCGCACAGGAGCGGTTGTCCGGGAAGGTGTAAACACGGGCAAGACCTTCCGCGAGCATCTGTTGCTGCAACCAGACTTCGCCTTGCGCGCTTGAGACAAAAATATGGGCGAGCATGCGGCCATGCCGGTCTTCCCGCGCACCGCCATAGCGAAGCCGCGCGTCCCTGCCTTTTGAAAGCGCCACAAGCCGCGCCTTCGCTTCCGGCGAGAGCGGCCAGGCCTCGAACCCCTTCCGGCCAAGTGGCAGTTTCGGTGCCTGAATGCCGATCATCCGCACTTCGCGGCCATCTGCGAGAACCACTGTGTCGCCATCAACCACGCCCACGATCCGCACATGCTCGCCTTGCTGAAGCGAGCAGGATGCTGCGCGCGCTGCTTGGGCAAAAAGCGCGAGCGAGAGGACGAGAAGGAAGAAACGTCCAAACGCTCCTCCATACTTCCAAGATGAGCTCAGATCTGGCCCTCCACGGATGAACTTTCTGTCCGATGCGCAATGAGGGCCGCTTCCGTTCGATTGCGCACACCGAGCGTCTGAAGCACGGCATTCACATGGAGCTTCACCGTGGCAACCGAGATACCCAGAACCTCCGCAATCTCCTGATTCGAACGGCCCTTGCCGATCTCGGCCAGAACTGCCCGCTGACGGGGGGTGAGCTTGTGCTGGCCCGCTGCAGCAAAACTGTCCGGTGCTTCGGCAAACCCTTCGCTGCGGGTGGAGAGCAGAATATCAGGCACATAGCGCCCGCCCATCTCGACGATGCGAAGCGCGCTCTCCATGAGATTGACGGCCAGCGTTTTCGGGACAAAGCCCGCAATGCCGAGATCCATCACATCCCGCACGAAACCGGGCGACAGCCGATCGGAGAAAACAACCACCCGCGCGCCCTGCTTCCCGGCAAGCGCCTCGAGGTCGGCAAGTGAGAGCGGATTGCCTATATCGACCAGCACCATATCGGTGCCATCCATATCGGATGCCGCGTCACGCCAATGGCCGCCTGCGACCCGAATATCGCCTTGCGGGTAGAGACGCCGTGCAATGGCGGCGAGCCCTTCGCAATAAACAGGCTGTTCACCTGCAATCAGCACACGCATGGACGTCCTGCTTCGATCATTGCTGTGATGCAATCATGGATTGTGCCAATATGAACCTACAACCCGCATCAACCTTTAAGCGTATGCCGAAATGTTTAGAACCATTTGTGAGGCAATGCAAAGAGCGAGCTTTTCCCATCGGTGATTGCGGTGAAGCTGCGGCTGATTTAGGTTTCGCCGCGTTGCGCGGAGAATTCTCCGAAAACATTCATGGTTTTGGCCCCGTAGCTCAGCTGGATAGAGCATCAGATTCCTAATCTGAGGGTCGTGCGTTCGAATCGCGCCGGGGTCACCACCCGCCCTGTCCGGGCGACAAACAGTTCCGTCATTGAGTGCAGGGCACCTCACGGGGTAAAGCTCTTCCGCCCTGCCCCGTTGCGCCGGGCGGATGAAGCCGGAAAGAGCGCGATGACAGTACAAACCGCAGCCCCGCTTGCAGCCCCATTGGCGGCCGATGCTCGCCGCATCCTCGTCATCAAGCATGGCGCCTTTGGCGATGTGATCCAGGCGGAAGGCGCGTTGCACGATATTCGCGAGAACCATCCCGATGCCCATATAACGGTGCTCACCATGCCCGCCTATCGGGCGCTGCTCGCGCGCTGCCCGCATCTTGATGAGGTGATGGTGGATGAGCGCGCGCCCCGCTGGCGGCTCGACCGGATATTTGCGCTTCGCCAGAAGCTTCAGCAGGCGCGCTTCGACATGGTCTATGACCTGCAAAACTCGAAGCGAACGGCTTTCTATTATCGCTGGATGTTCAGGGGCACGCGCTGGTCGGGCACGGCCAAAGGATGCAGCCATCCGCACCGCGCGAACGCACCGAAAAAAATCCGCACACTCGACCGCCTTGCCGGCCAGCTTGAAGATGCGGGCCTCACCATCCGCCATTCACGCAAGCCTGATGTCTCATGGCTTGCCGATGATGTAAGCGCCACCCTCGAAATGGCCCAGGTGAATGAACCCTATGTCGTGCTGGTGCCCGGCTGCTCCGCGCGCCACCCGCAAAAGCGCTGGCCGCATTACGACAAGCTCGCTCAAAGGCTGAAGGATGCAGGCCATGCCATCGTCATGGCACCCGGGCCGGACGAACTGGAGCTTGTAAAAACAATCCCCGGCATCATCATCGAAAAAACGAACTGGAGCGCGCTTGCGGGCATTCTGAAGCACGCGCAATTCGTGGTCGGCAATGATACGGGGCCAAGCCACCTCGCTGCCCATCTGGGAACGCCGGGCCTTGCCCTGTTCGGGCCGCATATGTCCGCCGAACGCACCGGCATCATTCGTGAAAATTTCGGCGTAATCGAGGTGGAAGACCTCGCCACACTACCGGTAGAGCGTGTCTTTGACGAAGTGGCGCGCCGTATCAAGACTCACTCGAATTCGGTGTAGGACTTTTCTTCCACAATCCGCGAGCCGGTGAGAACATTGATCTCCTTCTTCAGCGCAGCGCGCTTGTCGTTCTGCTTGTAAACGGAACGCGCGAGCTCGATGAATGTCGGCCCGAAATCCTTGTCGGCTTCACACTGGCGAATATCGTCCTCGATAACCCAGAGCGCCTCATTCACGGCTTTCAGCCCTTCTTCGAGACGGCGCAACTCCGCGCTGTCCTCCAGATTGACGTTGCGCGCAGCATCCAGCACGGCAAGCTCGTGACGCACATTCGCGAGCTTTGCCTCATCAGACATGCGCTCCGATTTGATGCGCAGAATGGTGATCTTGTCGATAAGTTCACCCGGACCGACCTCGATCATGATGGGCTTTGCTTCTTGCTGGGACATGCCTGCTCCGGACAGAATGACGAAACATGTCTGCTATAGCCCAAGCCATAGCCGTCTGTCATCCGCCCCGGTCAGAAAGGACTTTTGGACCAATAAAGCCTTGCGATCAGCGGATGCCGCACCGAGTATCCAACAAGGCGCCGTGAATAGGCGGGCAACCGCCACCTGATACGGATAGCAGAGGCCAATGTCGTTTTTCTCGAAACTTCTCGACCATCTGCGCAGTGCCGAAACGCATGAAAAGCGCCTCGCCGTGCGGGCTTCCTCGCCACGGCTGATGGTGGAGATTGGCGGCTATGCGCATCGCGCGAGGGACTGGTCAGCAGGCGGTGCCTGCATCGAGGGCTTTGCGGAAGCTGTCATCATCGGGGCCATATTGAGCGGACAGCTTTACTGGGAAAATGACCGGAGGCGGCTCCCCTTTGCGGCGGAAGTGCTGAGGCTCGACCCGGGCGGCGCGGTTGCACTGCGATGGCTCGACCTGCCGCTCGCAATCCAGCAGGAAATGGAAGCCCATCTCGGCTAACGAAATGAACCGGGCCGCTGCGTCAGTTGCGCCATGCCGATCACACGTTACGCTCCCTGCAACGCCATGCAGAACAGGGAGAAAAACATGCCCGGCTACAAGACCCTTATCGTGAAAAAGGAAGGCCCGGTCGATTGGGTCATGCTCAACCGGCCCGACGCGCTGAATGCGATGAACCCCGAACTCGTGGACGAGCTGCAGGATTATTTCGGCAAGCTCTACACGGATCATTCCGTGCGGATCGTGGTACTGCGGGGCGCGGGCCGCGCTTTCTGCGCCGGGCTCGACCTCAAGGAACGTTCCAACCGCCCTGACACCGATACGAGCGGCAGCCCACAGGCGGGCCTTGTCGCGCAGCGCCGTATCAGCGAAATCGTGATGCGGATGCGCCGTTGCCCGCAGGCCATCATCTCCCTCATTCACGGGCCCGCCTGTGGCGGCGGCTTCGCACTGGCGCTTGCCTCCGATATTCGCATTGCCGGTGAAAGCGCGCGCATGAACGCAGCCTTCATCCGGATCGGACTTTCTGCCTGCGATATCGGCGTGAGCTACTTCCTGCCACGCCTTGTGGGCGTGTCGGTTGCAAGCGAACTGATGATGACGGGCCGCTTCATCAATGCTGTCCGCGCCGAACGCGTCGGCCTTGTCTCGGAAGTAGTGGCGGATGACAAGCTTGAGGAAGCAGCGCAGTCTTATATCGAGGAAATGCTGACAACTTCACCGCTTGGCCTGCGCCTGACCAAGGAATGTCTCAATATGTCGACCGATGCAGGAAGCCTTGAAGCCGCAATTGCGATGGAAGACCGCAACCAGATTCTCTGTGCACAGACGAATGATTTCCACGAAGGCATCTCCGCCTTCCTCGGCAAGCGCAAGCCCGTCTACACCAATAGCTGACCAGATGCGAAAGCGACCGTTCAGCCAAAGGCGGAACGGTCGCTCGCCCGCCCTGCATCCCCCGCAGGGCAGCTCCCCAAATTATCAGAAGCCGAAAACGAGCTGGGCGCTGATTTCGTCTATGCTGTCGCTGTCGAGATCGTAGTGCGTCCATTCTGTACGGATGGAAGTGTTTCGCGCGACAGCGAATTCAGCGCCTGCACCACCCAGCCAGGACAGCTCACGACCACCACCCGGCTCATCGTAATTGTGCAGACCACCCTTGCCGTAAACCGCGAAGTCATTCGACACCGGCCAGGAGACAAGAAGCTCCGCGCCATAGGTATCGACATTGTCGCTTACGCCGCCAACCGTGATGTCAGCGAGATCGGCATAGAAGCCTTGTACGGCGAGATACTGATTGAGACGCCAGCCCGCCATGCCGCGCCATGTCCAGTCATCATCATTATCGGCCCAGCCCCAACCAAGACCGCCACCGACATAAAGACCCGGCTGAAAGCTTGTCTGGTTATAGAGAGTGCCTTCGCCGGACACAGTGTCCGATTGCGCCGATGCAGCACCGGCGAAACCGGCAAGGCCAAACGCCAGAACGGCGGAGCCCAGAATGCGTGTTGCAGAAGTCATAATGTTCAGAGCCTCGTTTCATGTTCGACGAAGCCCCCCACTAGCCCGGGGCAGAAGATGGACGGCACATCCGCATGAGGCAAGCGGCGGTGCAGACAAGTTGCCGCCAGATTGTCGCCACAATCGAACAAGTGTCTGTGGCACAAGCACTTATCGCAGTACGAAATTATGGTGAGTGCAGAACTGCACAATATTCGCGGCACGCCGTGACGCTGATGCAACACTTCGTGTGAACAAACGTGAAGCTCGCGAACGAATTGAATCGCGCTTACTTCTTCTTGCTCATATCGATCAGCGGCAACATGCGGATGGTGGATGTACCCTTTGCGACAATGTCGCCTGCCGCATTACGGAGATTGCCTTCAACGAACATGGTGGAGCGGCCACGCCGCTCGATCCACGCTTCGGCGACAAGCTTGCCCGGTGTGGCGGGCGCAAAGAAGCTCACCTTGATTTCAAGCGACATGGGCGTCTGCTCGAAATTGGTGACACACATGGCAGCGCGCGCCATAGCCGCATCGATCCAGCCCGTGACGAAACCGCCCTGCACCACGCCACCCGAATGACACATGCGCATCTCCGCCTCGACCTCAATGGCGGCGCGGCCCTTCTCGGCATCCATATACAGTGTACGGAGAATACCGAGCGACTGGCCGAGGCCATCCTTGCCGGATTCATCATCGAAACGCTTCTCGGGGGCGGAACTGTCGGGCATGGAACTCGCTCATCTTGTGTGAATTTCGGTGCCCGCAGTCTAGGCATTTTCGCGAGCGCGGGAAGCAGCACGCGCGTTCACCGCTGCGCCGCAACCTGTTCACACGCGAGCAGGAGAACCTCGTCATGGCCGGGCTTGACCCGGCCATCCAGTTTTTGCGCTGAAACAGGGTAATGCGTGGATGACCCGATTAAATCGGGCCATGACGATGTGGGGGCAGGGCTTTCATACAGTCTCTTGGCCGCTCGACGCTGCGTCAGAAAGAAGGGAAGCTCTTGGAGCTTTCATGGAGAGAACGAAATGATCGGACGTTTTGCGGCGATAGCGACCTTCCTCGCGCTCGGTTTTCTGCTCGTGATCCCATCAACAAACGCATCCTCCCTCACCATGAGTGCCGCCGAATATGAGGCCGCACTTTCTTTCATCAAGGAAACGAAGGAGGTCATGAGAGAAGCCGAGGCCGCCCTCATCCGCCCGGAAGTGTCAGCGGAAGAAGCCGCCACCCGAAAGGCCGACCTCGCCACCCGCCTCGACCAACTCCGCCGCCTGATGACCCACGCCGCCCAACGCGACCGCATCGGCGCGCGAGGCATGGTGACGCCGGAACGAGCGCGCGCCCGGAAGGTCATCAGCGAAGCCGGAAAAATCGAAGACCCGCTTCAGGATTTGTGGGTTGCTTGGGCGCAAAAAGTAAGATCATAGATTGTGCTGTGACCCCCGATGTTCATCCGGCTGAACCCAGAGTCCTTTGCTGAATTTGGCGCGGTTGCGCCGACGGAGCAATGGGCGATCTGCGCAGCAGTTCAGTTGCGCGAAGCTGATCGCCCA
>JBAYOU010000083.1:0-6726 GCA_041678065.1 Parvibaculum sp.
CTCGGAACTGTCGGCCAATGTGGTCGATCTCTGCCCGGTCGGCGCACTCACTTTCCGTCCCTTCGCCTATACGGCGCGTCCGTGGGAATTGCGGAAGACCGAGACCATCGACGTGATGGATGCTGTCGGCTCCAATATCCGCGTTGATGCGCGCGGCACAGAAGTCATGCGCATCCTTCCGCGCCTCAATGAAGAGGTGAATGAGGAATGGATTTCCGACAAGACGCGCTTTGTCTGGGACGGCCTCAAGACACAGCGTCTCGACACGCCTTATGTCCGTGAGGATGGTCGTCTGCGTGCCGCTACATGGGATGAAGCTTTCGCCGCCATCGCCGCGCGCCTCAAAGGTGTGGATGGCAAGAGCGTGGCCGCCATTGCCGGTGATCTCGCCTGCGCCGAATCCATGAAGGCGTTGAAAGACCTCATGGCGTCGCTCGGTTCGCCGAACATCGATTGCCGCGCGGATGGCGGGAAGCTCGATGCGACGCATCGCGCGAGCTACATCTTCAATTCCACCATTGCCGGTATCGAAGAAGCTGATGCGATCTTGCTCATCGGCACGAACCCGCGCATCGAAGCGCCGCTCATCAATGCGCGCATCCTGAAGCGTTCGCGCGCCGGCGGACTGCGTGTCGGTGTTGTCGGTCCGCGCGCTGATCTCACCTATGACTACGATTATCTCGGCGCGGGTCCCCAATCGTTGAAGGAACTCGGCGACTTCGCCGACGTGCTGAAAAACGCATCGCGCCCGATGATCGTGGTCGGGCAGGGCGCGCTCACCCGCAAGGATGGCGCTGCCGTTCTCGCCGAAGCACTGGCGCTCGCAAAATCGGTTGGCGCTGTGACGGACGAGTGGAACGGCTTCAACGTGCTCCACACGGCAGCCGCGCGCGTGGGCGGCCTTGATCTCGGCCTCGTGCCTGGCGAGGGCGGCCGCGATGTCGAGGGCATTCTCGAGGGAGCATCGTCTGGCGCGATCAGCTTCGTCTATCTGCTCGGCGCAGATGAGATCGACATGTCGCGCCTCGGCTCTGCGTTTGTCGTCTATCAGGGCACACATGGCGATGCCGGTGCGCATCGTGCGGATGTCATCCTGCCGGGTGCAGCCTACACCGAAAAGAACGCGACCTGGGTGAACACGGAAGGTCGTGTGCAGCTTGGCCGCCGCGCCGTCTTCCCGCCGGGTGATGCCCGCGAAGACTGGACGATCCTGCGTGCGCTCTCGGGCGTACTCGGTCAGCCGCTGCCTTATGACGATCTGTCGGCGCTCCGCGCGGCGATGGAGGCAGATGCGCCTCATTTCGCCGAAGTTGACCATGTCGT
Source organism: Parvibaculum sp. (assembly GCA_041678065.1). Lineage (GTDB taxonomy): Bacteria > Pseudomonadota > Alphaproteobacteria > Parvibaculales > Parvibaculaceae > Parvibaculum. The sequence goes on from JBAYOU010000083.1 coordinate 1,324, forward strand.
GCCGGCCGGTGCGTTGCCAGAACGTGCTTCCGGTGAACTTGATGCGGCGGCATTCGAAACCCCGGTGAAGGATTTCTACATGACCAACCCGATCGCTCGCGCCAGCGCGGTGATGGCGCAATGCGCCGCTGCCCGCGCAGCGTTGCGTGCGCAGGCGGCGGAATGAGGGTGGGCTGCAGCCAATGACGGATTTTCTCGTTGGATATGGAATACCGCTGGCGATCATCGCCGCGCAGTCGCTCGCCCTTATCGTCGCGCTTCTGCTGGTAACGGCCTATGTGCTGCTCGCTGACCGCAAGATCTGGGCGGCTGTCCAGCTTCGTCGCGGCCCGAACGTGGTCGGTGCTTTCGGCCTGCTGCAATCCTTTGCGGACCTGTTGAAGTTCGTCTTCAAGGAAATGGTTATTCCGGCGGGCGCCAACAAAGGCGTCTTCCTGCTCGCGCCGCTCGTCACGGTGACGCTCGCCTTGTCGGGCTGGGCCGTGATCCCGCTTGATGCGAAGATGGTCATCTCCGATATCAATGTCGGCGTCCTCTATATCTTCGCCATCTCGTCGCTTGGTGTGTACGGCACCATCATGGCGGGCTGGGCATCAAACTCGAAATACCCGTTCCTCTCCGCGCTGCGCGGCGCCGCCCAGATGGTGTCCTACGAAGTCTCCATCGGCTTCGTCATTGTTTGCGTGTTGATGACAGCGGGCTCGCTCAATCTTTCGGCCATCGTCGAAGCGCAGAAGACTGTCTGGTTCTTCATCCCGCACCTGCCGATGTTCGTGATCTTCTTCGTATCGGCGCTTGCGGAAACGAACCGTCCGCCCTTTGACCTCGCCGAAGCAGAGTCGGAACTCGTCGCCGGTTTCATGGTCGAGTACTCTTCCACTTCCTACATGATGTTCATGCTTGGCGAGTATGTTGCCATCCTGCTCATGTGCGCGATGACGACAATCTTCTTCCTTGGGGGGTGGCTACCGCCTTTCGACATCGCACCGTTCAATATGGTGCCGGGCGTCATCTGGTTCCTGCTGAAGGTTCTGTTCGTCTTTTTCCTGTTCGCCATGGCAAAGGCCATCGTGCCGCGCTATCGCTACGACCAGCTCATGCGCCTCGGTTGGAAGGTGTTTCTGCCGATCTCGATCTTCTGGGTTCTGCTCACTGCAGGTGTGCTGGTCGGCTTCGATCTGCTGCCGAACAACTAAGGGCAGAGCAATGATGTTTATTAGTGGAAAGGACTGAGGAAATGGCCTGGCTGGATCAGTCGGTGCGGTCGCTCTTCCTCACCGATTTCATTTCGAGCTTCATTCTCGCAATGCGGTATTTCTTCAAGCCGAAGGCGACGTTGAATTACCCGTTCGAGAAGGGTCCGCTTTCGCCCCGCTTCCGCGGCGAACATGCACTGCGCCGTTATCCGAACGGTGAAGAACGCTGCATCGCCTGCAAGCTTTGCGAAGCGGTGTGCCCGGCGCTGGCCATCACCATCGAAGCTGGCCCGCGCCGGAATGATGGCACGCGCCGTACCACGCGCTACGACATCGACATGACGAAGTGCATCTATTGCGGGCTCTGCCAGGAAGCATGCCCCGTGGATGCGATTGTTGAAGGTCCGAACTTTGAATTCGCGACGGAGACGCGCGAAGAACTGATGTACGACAAGAACCGGCTGCTCGCGAATGGCGACAGGTGGGAACGCGAGATCGCGAAGAACATCGCGCTCGACGCGCCTTACCGCTGACAAGCTCCAAACGAGGGACGGACGAGGAACCACATGATTGCCACCGCCATCGCGTTTTATCTCTTCGCGGCGATAACTGTCGCTGCGGGGTTTATGGTCATTGCGGCGCGCAACCCTGTGCACTCCGTGTTGTTTCTGATCCTCGCCTTCTTCAATTCGGCAGCGCTCTTCGTGCTGCTGGGGGCGGAGTTTGTCGCATTCATTCTTGTCATCATCTATGTGGGCGCGGTCGCCGTGCTCTTCCTCTTCGTTGTGATGATGCTGGATATCGACTTCGCAGAGCTTCGTCGTGGCTTCCTGCAATATCTGCCGATCGGTGCGCTGGTCGGTTTCATTCTACTGATCGAATTGCTGCTCGTGGTCGGCAGCTGGTTCATTGCACCGGAAGCGACAGGCGTTCTCGGCGCGCCAGCACCGGCCTTTTCCGAAGTCCACAACACAAGGGCGCTCGGGCAGATCATCTATACGCAGTATGTCTATCTCTTTCAGGCCGCGGGCATGGTGCTCCTTGTTGCCATGATCGGCGCCATTGTGCTCACGCTGCGCCATAACCCGAACGTCAAGCGCCAGGTGATACGCAATCAGGTCGCGCGCAAGCGCGAGGATGCGGTTGAGATGAAGAAAGTTGAGCCCGGTCAGGGGCTCTGAAACAGGTTTCGGGCGGCGTGATGCAAGCGCCGCCCAAAAATTGAAGGGAACTGGCCCCCGATCAATGTGAAGGGGCGGGAGACAATGATGGCAATCGGCCTCGCACACTATCTCACGGTCGCAGCGATACTGTTCACGTTAGGTGTCTTCGGCATCTTTCTGAACAGGAAGAACGTGATCATCATTCTGATGTCGATCGAACTGATACTGCTCTCGGTCAACATCAACCTCGTTGCGTTTTCGGCGCATCTGGGTGATCTCGTAGGGCAGGTCTTCGCGCTCTTCGTGCTGACCGTGGCCGCAGCAGAGGCTGCAATCGGTCTTGCCATTCTGGTCGTCTTCTTCCGCAACCGCGGCTCCATCGCGGTTGAGGATGTCAACATGATGAAGGGGTAAGGGGGCATGTATTCGGCAATCGTCTTCCTGCCGCTCATCGGTTTTCTGGTCGCGGGTGTTTTCGGGCGGGTGATCGGTGCGCGCGCATCGCAGCTCATCACATCGGGCCTGCTTGTCGCCTCGGCGCTGCTTTCCGTCATGGCGCTGATTTCTGTCGGTCTTCAAGGCGAGACGGAGCGTGTTCAGGTTCTGACCTGGATCGACTCCGGCACCTTTGAAGCTGACTGGCGTCTGCGCATCGATACGCTGACAGCGGTGATGCTCGTCGTCGTCACTTCCGTGTCGGCGCTCGTGCATATCTATTCGATTGGCTATATGAGCCACGATCCGCACCAGCCGCGCTTCTTTGCCTATTTGTCGCTCTTCACCTTCGCCATGCTGATGCTGGTGACGGCAGACAACTTCATTCAGCTCTTCTTCGGTTGGGAAGGCGTGGGGCTTGCTTCCTATCTGCTGATCGGCTTCTGGTATCAGCGCCCAAGCGCCAATGCCGCAGCCATCAAGGCTTTCGTGGTGAACCGCGTCGGCGACTTCGGCCTCATTCTGGGCATTGCGACGCTTTTCCTCGCCGTGGGTTCGGTCGATTTCGACACAGTCTTCGCGGCGATCCCCGAGATTGCTGACAAGACATTCTCTTTCCTCGGCTATGACGTGCCGGTCGTTACCACGGCCTGTCTGCTGCTCTTCATGGGGGCGATGGGCAAGTCGGCGCAGTTCCTGCTCCACACCTGGCTACCTGATGCGATGGAAGGCCCGACACCGGTTTCCGCGCTCATCCACGCTGCTACCATGGTCACAGCGGGCGTGTTCCTTCTTGCGCGCCTCTCGCCTGTGTTCGAGTTCTCGCCTTTCGCGCTCACCGTGGTCACGGTCTTCGGTGCCGTCACGGCCTTCTTTGCAGCAACGGTCGGCCTCGTACAGAACGACATCAAGCGCGTCATCGCCTATTCGACCTGTTCGCAGCTCGGCTACATGTTTGTTGCCATCGGCGTCGGTGCCTATGAAGTGGCGATGTTTCACCTCTTCACGCACGCCTTCTTCAAGGCTCTCCTGTTCCTCGGCTCGGGCTCTGTCATTCACGCCATGAGCGATGAGCAGGACATGCGCAAGATGGGTGGCCTCTTCAAGCTGATCCCGGTGACATGGGTGATGATGGTCATCGGTACACTTGCGCTGACGGGCTTCCCGTTCACGGCGGGTTACTACTCCAAGGACGCGATCATCGAAGCGGCTTACGCAGGTCACAACCCGGCTCATATGTTCGCCTTCGTGCTCACCGTCATTGCGGCGCTTCTGACCTCCTTCTATTCGTGGCGTCTCATCTTCATGACATTCCACGGAAAGAGCCGCGCCTCGAACGAGACGCTGAGCCATGTTCACGAGTCACCGCTCGTGATGCTTGTGCCTCTCGTCATCCTCGCAGTGGGGGCAATCGGGGCGGGAATGGTCTTTGCGCCGCTCTTCATCGGCGATGCATATGAAGCCTTCTGGCTGGAAGCGATCTATCGCGGCGCTGAAAACCACATCATGCACGAGTTCCACAATGTGCCTGCTTGGGTGCCTTATCTGCCCACGCTGATGATGGTTATCGGCTTCGCGACGTCCTGGCTCTTCTATATCGCGCGTCCCGATATTCCAGGGCAGCTCGCGCGCACACATGAGCCGATATACAAGTTCCTGCTCAACAAGTGGTATATCGACGAACTCTATGACTTCCTTTTTGTGCGGCCGGCTTTCTGGATCGGGCGCATCTTCTGGAAGCAGGGCGACGGACGCATCATTGACGGGTTCGGACCTGATGGTGTCTCTGCGCGCGTTCTCGATATCACGCGCGGCGCAGTTCGCCTCCAGAGTGGCTATCTCTATCACTACGCCTTCGCCATGTTGCTCGGCATTGTCGGGCTCGTGACCTGGTTCATGGTCGGAGGGGCATGACGATGACCGACGGCAACATTCTCTCGCTTATTACCTTCCTGCCGATTGTCGGCGCGCTCATCATTCTGGTGACGCGCGGTGACGAGGCGACCGTCGCCCGCAATGCGCGCTATGTCGCGCTGTGGACAACGACAATCACCTTCATTGTCTCGCTCTATATCTGGTGGAACTTCGATTACACTACGGCCGATTTCCAGTTCGTCCAGCAGACCGAGTGGCTCGGAGGCGCAATCAACTACCATATGGGTGTTGATGGCATCTCGATGCTGTTCGTCATCCTCACCACCTTCCTGATGCCAGCCTGTATCCTTGCAAGCTGGACATCCATCGAGAAGCGCGTGAAGGAATACATGATCGCGTTCCTCGTGCTGGAAACGCTGATGATCGGCGTGTTCTGCGCGCTTGATCTCGTCCTCTTCTATCTCTTCTTCGAGGGCGGCCTCATTCCGATGTTCCTCATCATCGGCGTGTGGGGCGGGGCGCGGCGCATCTATGCGAGCTTCAAGTTCTTTCTGTACACGTTCCTGGGGTCGGTGCTCATGCTGCTCGCCATCATGGCGATGTATTGGGAAGCGGGCACGACCAGCATCCCCGTGCTGCTGGCGCATGACTTCCCGGTCGATATGCAGCTCTGGCTCTGGCTTGCCTTCTTCGCGTCCTTCGCGGTGAAGATGCCGATGTGGCCGGTCCACACC
>JBAYOU010000084.1:0-6687 GCA_041678065.1 Parvibaculum sp.
GAGAGATCGAGGAGGCGCGAAAGAAGCAGCGGCCCCATTTCCGAAATGGTGGTGCGGACAGGATGCCCCTGCTCGCCAAACAGATCCCAGAAAGTGACGGGCGATGCCTGATAGCCGATATCGCCAAGGCCAATCTTGGCCGCCCGCTCATCGAAGCCCGGGCTGGGCGTGCCGGTCTGCGAGAGACCGGCAAGGTCGCCCTTGATATCCGAGAGGAAGACCGGCACCCCTGCCCGGGAAAAGCCCTCGGCCAGAACTTGCAGCGTCACCGTCTTTCCGGTGCCGGTCGCGCCTGCGATCAGCCCGTGCCGATTTGCATATTTGAGAAGGAGATGTTGGGGCCGCTCGCCCGCGCCGATAAAGATGCTTTCCGGTGTGTCCATGGCCCCGCTCGTCTCCCTCAAAGATAGGCGGAGATGATACCCCAGAAATCCGCAGCTTTCAGGCTTGCGCCTCCAACCAGTGCACCGTTCACATTCGGCACCGCCATCAGTTCCGCGGCATTGGAAGGCTTCACCGAGCCGCCATAGAGGATGCGCATCTTTTCGCCCTCGGCACCGAAACGCTTTTCGAGCGCCTTGCGGATTGCAGCATGGACCTTTGCGACATCTTCCGGTGTGGGGGTGCGGCCTGTGCCGATGGCCCACACAGGCTCATAGGCAACCACGGTTGTTTTGGCCGTTGCATTCTTCGGGAGCGAACCACGAAGCTGTGCGCGGATGACCTTCAGCGTTGCGCCTTCATCGCGCTCGGCTTCTGTTTCGCCCACACAGACAATGGCGATGAGGCCGGCGCGATGTGCAGCTTCCGCCTTTGCGCGGATTTCGGCATCGGTTTCACCATGATCCGCCCGTCGCTCGGAATGGCCGACGATCACATAGCGGGCGCCCGCATCCTTCAGCATCTCTGCCGAGATATCGCCCGTATGCGCGCCGCTTTCATTTGCGTGGCAATCCTGACCGCCAATCGCGATCTTGCTGCCTTTCGCTGCGTCTCTCAGCGTCGAGACGAGCGTTGCCGGCGGGCAGATAAGCACATCGCATTTGGGCTTCTTCTTTCCAGCCAGCTTACGCGCGAGCGCCGTCACTTCCTTCTTCGAGCCCTTCAGCCCGTTCATCTTCCAGTTGCCCGCCACCAGCGCTTTCACGCGTACAGCCATTTTTCTTATCTCCGCATCAACAAAGGGGGTTTGCATCGCTTTAGCAGATGCCCCCTCGCCCGCCAACATGCAGGGCACGGAGCGCGATGAAGGCGGCACTTCATTCGATGAGACACATGCCACATGCGAGCGATGTTCGACCACTGATGAAAATTTAACACAGTGCGAAAAGATCGGTGATCTGCACATCTATTCAATTGTCAAGTAATCATCACGCATGTATGGTGCGCATCATGAAAACGCGCCTTCAGCATACGGTCTTTATGACCATCGGTTGGACCTACTCGCCTTCGGGGCCGAGTCGCTTGCGTATGCGCTGAAAACGCCTGCAAAATCGACACTAGAGAGCCCCATCCACCAGATCGGGGCTCTTGTGTTTTCAGAACTCCGGTCGTCGCATCAGACCTGCAATCCCGGAGTTCACTCATGACCATCGAATACTTGAATCCTGTGACCGGCCCAGCGCTTGAAATACGCGCACCGCCACATTGATCCGCGTCAAACCACAGCTTTCCCGTTTTGGGGGCAGGGCTTTCGGATAATCCCCCGGAAGCCAGAGGCAGGGTTTTGTCTCATGCCCCAGCGGTGATTACTCGAGAAATACTTTCACTTTCTTCGCACCGGCGGAGAGAGACCGGAGATCAATTATGTCCATGGATATTTTGCTGCGCACGGTACAGCATGGGCGGGGGCCAGGGGTTCTCGCCGCTTTCACCATCTTTCTTGCCATTTCTTTCACCGCCCGCCCGCCGGTCGACGTGCTGCAAATGCTCGTCGTCTTCCTGCCGGCCCTTGAGGTGGCACTGTTCACGCTCGTCGTTGCTGTGGTTCGGGATGAGAATCCGCATCTCCTCGGCCCGAGTTCTGCCTTCGCTCTCTGGGCGGCGGCTGCCTTTGTCGGGATGTGGGCGCTGGTCGAGATGACCCAGGCGGTTATCAACGCCTATGTGGAACTCGGTTTGCCCCCGATCCACGGGCAGATGATCTGACAAGCGGGGCACGGCCTGTTTTCCGGGCAAAATCATAAGGAAATCAAGCCGAACGCCCCGCTGACCCGCTTGCGGCCCCCCTCCCCCGCACCTATCATGCCGCCCTCATTAGCGGGGGCCTGGCAGGGCCGGGACCGCATTTTCAGGAACTGACAGAGCCGCCCTAAAGAGCGGCCGAAGAGAAAGACGGATCATGCTCGACAGTCTGCGGAAAACAGCCTCCGGAATCGTCGGATTCGTGATTATCGGCTTTCTTGTGATCGCCTTCGCGGTTTGGGGCATTGCTGACATCTTCACCGGCTTTGGCGGCGATACTGTCGCCGAGGTGGGGGACGAGAAGATTGAGTCCGCAACCTTTGACCGTGAATTCCGGATGGAGATCACCCGTTTCTCCGAACAGCTTGGCCAGCCGCTGACGCGCGAACAGGCGGTCCGCTTTGGTGTGGACCGCATGACGCTTTCTCGCCTTATCGCCGTTGCAGCGCTTGATGGGGCGACTGACGATCTTGGCCTCACAGTCGGCGACGACGCTGTCGGTCTTGCCATTGTGAGCGATCCGGGCCTCCAGGGACCGTTCGGCCGTTTCGACCGAGAGCTGTTCCGCCAACTCCTTCTTCAGAACGGCATCAGCGAGGCTGCTTTTGTCGAACAGCGCCGGAAGGCAATGACCCGCGATCAACTCAACAACGCGACAACAGCGGGTATTCCAACCCCTTCTTCGCTCATTACCTCCATCCTGCATTTCCAGAATGAGACGCGGACCGCTGGCTACATCATCCTTCCGCCCTCGCTGGTCGGTGATGTTGGTGAACCGGAAGAAGAGGCCATTACCTCCCTTTACGAAGATGGCGCCGCCGCCTTCACCATGCCGGAGACGCGCGATTTCTCGGTGATGGAGATTGAGCCGTCTGACCTGTTCGACACGATCTCCGTTTCTGATGAGCAGCTTCAGGCCGCCTATAATGAGCGGCGCAGCCAGTATGATGTACCGGAGCGGCGCGAGGTGACGCAGATCACCTTCCCGAGTGAAGATGTGGCCAATGCGGCTCTCACGCGCCTGCGGGACGGGACGGCAGCGACTGTCATTGCCGATGAACTCGGCCTTTCGGCAGAAGACATTTCGCTCGGCAAAGTCTCGCGCGAAGACATGCTCGCGCCGGATCTCGCACAAGCCGCCTTCGCGCTTGAAAGCGGGGCGTGGAGCGCGCCCGTTCGCGGGCCGCTCGGCTGGTCTATCCTTCATGTGGATGGGATCGAAGAAGGCGTGCCCAGCACCTTTGAGGGTGTGAAGGACGAACTTCTTTCCTCTCTCAAGATCGAAATCGCACGCGATCAGATTTACGACATTCAGAACGCAATCGAAGACGCACGCGCAGGCGGCGAGCCACTGACCGATATTGCCGCACGCTATGACACGACCGTCAGGCAATTCACTGGTGTCACCCGTCAGGGGCGAACACGTGATGGCGCGACAGTGGAGCTTCCGGAACTGCCACAGCTTCTCGACACCGTGTTCGACAATATGGAGGGCGACCAGATTCCGCCGCTTGATAGCGGCAAGGAAGGCTATTACTGGGTTTCAATTGACGCGGTTACGCCCGCTGAACGCCGCCCGCTTGAAGAAGTGCGCAGCGAGATCGTCTCGCTCTGGAAGGACCGCAAGCGTGCGGCTGAGCTTGAAGCATTGGCCCAGCGCCTGGCCGATCGCGGCAATGCTGGTGAGAGCTTCGATACGCTGGCGAGCGAGTTTGGCCGCAGCGTACTCACCATGCCCGGCATCCAGCGCCATGCCCAGAACGACACCTTCTCGCGTGTTGCTGTCACCAAACTCTTTGCAGCGTCTGAAGGCGGCTTCACCTGGGGGCCGGTCGGCGTGGGCGACAGCATTCTGCTGATGCAGGTTCGCGAGGTCCGTACACCGCAAACCGAGGAGACTTCGAGCACCTATCAGGAAGCAAAAGCTGCGCTCGCAGATTCCATCGGCGCTGACATGCTCCAGACACTTGTGATGGGCTATCAGCAGAAACTCGGTGTGACGGTCAATCAGGGGCTGCTGCAGCAACTGACCGCGTCGGACAGCAGACTATGATCTCACCCGAATTCGATGTTTTCGAGGCGGCATATAATGAGGGCAAGGCGCAAGTCGTCTATACGCGCCTTGTGGCTGACCTCGATACACCCGTCTCTGCCATGCTCAAGGTTGCGGGCGACAAGCCAAACAGCTTCCTCCTCGAATCCGTGGAAGGCGGCGACGCGCGAAACCGCTATTCGATCATCGGGCTGAATCCCGACGCGATCTGGCGCACGCATGGCGACAAGGCGGAGATCAACCGCAAAGCGCGCTTTGAAGACGGGACATTCGAGCCCTGCACGGGCGGTGCGCTTGCGAGCCTGCGTGCTTTCATCGAGGAATCGCGGATCGATCTGCCGGAAGAGCTGCCCCCCATGGCAGCCGGTGTGTTCGGCTATATGAGCTACGACACGGTGCGCCTTATGGAGCACTTGCCGAATGAGAACCCGGATGCTCTCGGCCTGCCGGATGGCATTTTCATTCGCCCCACCATCATTTGCGTTTTCGACTCCGTAAAAGACGAAGTCACGGTGGTCACACCCGTCAGACCCGACGCGAAGGTGAGCGCGAAGGCTGCCTATACGCGTGCAAGCGAACGACTTTCTGATGTGATTGCCGATTTCGAGCGTGCTGTCCCTCATGGTCATCAGGAAACTGATATTGCGTCCATCGCGGAGCCGCAATCAAACACGCCGCGCGATACCTATTTCGGCATGGTGGAGAGGGCGAAGGAGTATATTGCGGCGGGCGACATCTTTCAGGTCGTTCTTTCGCAGCGTTTCGAAACACCCTTCACTCTTCCGCCTTTTTCGCTTTATCGGGCGCTCCGGCGGATCAACCCCTCGCCCTTCCTCTATTTCCTCAATTTCGAGAATTTCTCGATTGTCGGCTCCAGCCCCGAGATTCTCGTCCGTGTTCGGAATAATAGGGTCACGATTCGCCCGATTGCAGGCACACGCCATCGCGGGAAAAACAGGACCGAGGACGAGGCGATTGCAGAAGAATTGCTATCCGATCCAAAGGAACGCGCCGAGCATCTGATGCTGCTTGATCTTGGCCGCAATGATGTGGGCCGGGTCTCGAAGATTGGCACGGTGGAAGCGACAGAGCGTTTTGCGCTTCAATACACCTCCCACCTCATCCACATCGTCTCCAATGTCGAGGGTGAACTGGACCCGGCCTATGACGCGATCTCCGCGCTGGTGGCGGGCTTTCCAGCGGGTACGGTGTCGGGCGCGCCGAAAGTTCGGGCGATGGAGATCATCGACGAACTTGAGCTTGAGAAGCGCGGGCCTTACGCGGGCTGTGTCGGCTATTTCTCGGCTGCGGGCGAAATGGATACCTGCATCGTGCTGCGCACTGCCATCGTGAAGGATGGCAAGATGTATGTGCAGGCGGGCGGCGGCGTGGTCGCGGATTCAACTCCCGAAGGCGAGCATCAGGAAAGTGTCAACAAGGCCAAGGCCCTGTTCCGCGCCGCGGAAGAAGCTGTCCGCTACGCTTCACAGGCTGGCAAGCGGCAATAGAGCATATTGCCGCCTTGCGGGGTCAGCCCCAATATAATTGCGAAAGCCGCCATCCCGGCGGCTCCGGAAGGTTTCGCCATGCTGCTGCTCATCGATAATTACGACAGCTTTACCTACAATCTCGTCCATTTTCTGGGGGAGCTTGGGGCCGAGGCGCAGGTTCACCGGAATGACAAGATCACGGTTCGGGAGGCGCTGGCCGAACGGCCGCAGGCAATTGTCCTTTCCCCCGGCCCTTGCGACCCGGACAAGGCGGGCATCTGCCTTGAACTCGTAGCGGCAGCGGCTGCCCACCGCATCCCGCTTCTCGGCGTCTGCCTCGGCCATCAGGCGATCGGCCAGTCCTTTGGCGGAAAAGTCGTGCGGGCGCCTGTGCTCATGCATGGCAAGGTGAGCGACATTCACCATGGTGGCAAAGGGCTTTTTCAGCATCTGCCGAGCCCGCTTGCCGCAACGCGTTATCACTCCCTGATCGTGGAGCGCGAAAGCCTGCCAGATATGCTCGAAATCACGGCATGGACCGCCGACGGCACCATTATGGGCATGCAGCACAAGGAATTGCCGGTATTTGGCGTGCAGTTCCACCCGGAAAGCATTGCCTCAGATCATGGCCATGATCTTCTGCGGAACTTCCTCCTGATTGCGGGCATGAGTGTCCGTGAGCTTGCCTGACCGCCCAGGTTTGGCTGTGTTTCCTTCTGTGCTATGACCCCCTCAATCCCGAAGATCAGAAAGAAGAGCGACCGGGGAATAAAGGGCAAATGACGGATTTGAAAAGCATTATCGCGGAGCTTGCCAATGGCACCAGGCTCGACGCGGCACAGGCCCGCGCGGCCTTTGAAACCGTTATGTCAGGCGGTGCGAGTCCGACGCAGATCGCTGCTTTCCTGATGGGTCTGCGCGTGCGCGGCGAAACGGTTGATGAAATTACCGCCGGTGCGC
>JBAYOU010000085.1:0-6604 GCA_041678065.1 Parvibaculum sp.
AAGGAAAGTCCTTCAAGACGCGCGCGGGCTTCGGCTGCGTGTTCAGCCACGGTGACGCGAAAGCCATTGTCGCTGAGATAGCGTTTCAGCAATTCGCGGATGCGGCGGTCATCATCCACGACAAGAATATGGGGCGCATCATCAGCAAGCGGTGTCGAGTCGCTTTCCTTGTCGATAGTGGTTTTCTGTCCAGCCAAATCCTGCCTCCGCTGGTGGTGATCCGCTCCTATGGCCGCGCGCCTCATCAATTCTTGCGCTAGTCTTGGCGCTTCGGGTTCGCCGCGATGAGCCGCTCCACCTCCGGCCTGTCATTCTCGTTGACCAGTGCGAGGAGGACGGTGCGCCATGCGGTGGCGGCCTGCGGTCCCGCCTTTTCCAGCGCAGCGGCTACACGCGTGCGCTGGGGTTCGGCAAGGCGTTCTTCGAGTTCGAGGCCTGCCTTTGTCAGATAGAGGAGCCGCTGGCGGCGGTCCTGCTTGCCGGTCTCCTGCTCGATAAAGCCACGCTCGATGAGCTGCTTCAGCACGCGGGCGAGGCTCTGCTTGGTAATGCGCAGGATATTCAGCAATTCGGCGACCGTGATGCCGGGGTGACGGCCGACAAAGTGAACGACCCGGTGATGGGCGCGTCCGAAATCATACTCCACGAGAATCCGGTCCGGCTCGCTGATGAAGTCCCGATATGCAAAGAACAGAAGCTCTATGGCTTCTGTCAGCGGGGTGGCTTCAAGGGAGGGCTTTTCGCCGGACACAGTCCGGGCGGATTTCGAGGAAGGTTTTTGCGAGGGTGTGGCCGTGACCTTCATTTTATGTCAGCCATGTTGACATATTTTCCGCTAAATGCTATATCTTGACTTCCGCTTGAGACAGAATGGGCGCTAACGGCAGGTCGAATCTGCCACCCATTATAATGATGATCGCCCGAGAAGGCTGTCCCCGGCAAACTTTCTCCGACGGCAAGGCTATTGGACCAGGTTTGCGGCAAGCGGCACAACGACGTATCAGGAAAACAGGATCATGGCAGACGTCCCCTTCGATAAACGCGACGGTTTTATCTGGTTCAATGGCGAACTCGTTCCCTGGGCGGACACGAAGATCCATGTGCTGACGCATGGGCTTCACTATGCCAGTTGCGTATTCGAAGGATGCCGAATGTATGGCGGCGAGATTTTCAAGCTGCGCGAACATTCGGAGCGGCTGATCAAGTCGGCAGAAATCCTCGGCTTTACCATTCCCTATAGCGTCGAGGAAATCGACGAGGCATGCAATGCGGCAGTACGTGCGCAGAAGCTGACCAATGGCTATGTGCGACCGGTGGCCTGGCGAGGCAGCGAAATGATGGGTGTGAGCGCCCAGAACAACAAGATCAACTTCGCGGTCGCGGCGTGGGAATGGCCTTCCTATTTCGATCCCGAACAGCGCAAGAAGGGCATCCGCCTCGACATCGCCCAGTACAAGCGCCCTTCACCGGAAACCGCACCCTCCATGGCGAAGGCGGCGGGGCTCTACATGATCTGCACCATCTCCAAGCATGCGGCAGAGAAGAAGGGCTATGCGGATGCGATGATGCTCGATTATCGCGGCTATGTGGCGGAGGCGACCGGCGCGAATATTTTCTTCATCAAGGATGGCGTGATCCACACGCCGAAGCCGGATTGCTTCCTTGATGGCATTACGCGCCAGACGGTGATCGGGCTTGCGAAGGATCGCGGCTATGAAATCGTCGAACGCCACATCATGCCGGAAGAACTGAAGGATTTCTCCGAATGCTTCATCACTGGCACGGCTGCGGAAGTGACGCCGGTTGGCGAGATCGGGCCGCATAAATTCACGCCGGGCGAGATCACGCATAATCTGCATGAGGATTATATCGCGGCGGTCCATGCCCATCAGAACCGCGCCAAGGCCGTGAACGGCTGAGGTTTCGGTGTATCGGACAGAAAAAGCGGCTCCCGGTGAGCCGCTTTTTTTGTTGCGAAATCCGAACTCGTCATGGCCGGGCTTGACCCGGCCATCCACGGCAGAACCAAAGGTAAAGACGTGGATAGCCCGAATAAATCGGGCTATGAGGATGTGGGGGAGGGGAGAACTATTATGACTGCGAAAACCACTTCTTCATCGCCGCGTTATCCCTCTCACGCACTTCGACCCAGCGCGCTTTGCCGTCGCGGATTTCCTTCTTCCAGAAGGGGGCGCTGGTTTTCAGGTAATCCATCAGAAAACTCGCGGCCTCGAAGGCGGCCTGGCGATGCGCGGAAGCTGTTATCACCAGGACGATATTGTCGCCCGGCAAGAGGCGGCCAATGCGGTGGATGATGAGGCTGGCCTGAAGCGGCCAACGCTGATGCGCCTCCTGCTCGATGCGGACCAGCTCTTTCTCGGTCATGCCCGGATAGTGCTCAAGCTCCATCAAGGTGACGCGGCCTTCATTCATGTCCCGCACAAGGCCGGTAAAGGTGACGAGCGCGCCAATGTCGGTGCGTCCGTCCGTCAGCGCATTTATTTCCGCGCCAATGTCAAAATCTTCGGTCTGGACGCGGACCATGGGATCAGCCGCCTGTCACTGGCGGGAAAAAGGCAATCTCGCTCGCACCCGCGATCGGCGTGTCGAGATCGCCATGTTGCTGATCGACCGCGCAGCGGATAATGGCGAGATCAGCGAAAGCATGTGTATAACCTTCCCCGCGTGTTTTCAGCCATTCGACCACGCCCGCAACGGTCGTGACGTTGCGAGGAAGCATGACTTCCTCTTCGGCAACGCCGGTGCTTTCTTTCACCCGGGCGAAGTAAAGCAGCTTCACCTCTGGCCTTCCCGTTCGGCCACTGCACTTGCGGGGGAGGCATGGTGCTTTCCCGGCTTGTCGTCGCGGAGATGCTGGATGCCCGCCCGGAAATAATCGAAGCCTGTGTAGATGGTAAGGATGGCCGCCGCCCAGAGAAGGGTGATGCCCATTTCCGTCACGCCTGGCACGATCTTGTCGCCGGCCGTTCCTGCGAGCAGAAAGGCGAGCGCGACCATCTGAATCGCTGTCTTCCATTTGGCAAGCTGGGTAACGGGAACGCTGACGCGGAGTTCGGCCAGAAATTCGCGCAGGCCCGAGACAAGGATTTCCCGGCAGAGAATGATGATCGCGGCCCAGAGGGAGAAGCCGGCAATAACGTCCTGCCAGGTCAGGGCGATCAACACGACAGCGACGAGCAGCTTGTCCGCAATCGGGTCAAGCATCCGGCCGAGATTAGACTGCTGCTCCCAGGCACGGGCGAGATAGCCGTCGAAAAAATCGGTAATGCCCGCAACGACGAAAAGCGTCAGCGCAATCCAATGTGCCTTATCGCCTTCAATGTAGAAGCAGATGACGATTGCGGGCACCAGCGCAATGCGGAAATAGGTCAGAAGGTTTGGCAGGTTCGTGGCCATATTCCGGTCAACTCCCATGTCTGGGGAGACAGTTTATCATCCCTTGCCGATATGTCGCGGGGGCGGTGGCCCTATTCAACTGTTTACGTCCGGATTTCCGTGAAAATGGTCGTAAACAGTGCGGGCGACCTTCGCGCTGATGCCGTCCACGGCTTCAAGATCGGTCAGACCCGCGCGGGCGACGGCGCGGGCAGAGCCGAAATGCTGCAAGAGAGCGCGTTTTCGGCCCGGGCCGATGCCGGGAATCTCGTCAAGCGGGTTTATGCCGATGGCCTTTGCGCGCCGTGCGCGATGGCTGCCAATGGCGAAGCGATGCGCTTCATCGCGGAGCCTTTGCAGATAATAAAGCACGGGATTGCGCGGCTCGAGCATGAAATCGGGCTTGCCGGCCATGAAGAATCGTTCACGGCCTGCATCGCGCTCCGGCCCCTTGGCAACGCCGATGGCTGTGACATTGTCGATACTCAACTCACTCAATACATCAAGCGCCACTTTCAACTGTCCCGAGCCGCCATCAATCAAGATGAGGTCGGGCCATGCGTTTTCACTTGCGCTGCCTTCCTCGCTTTCCTTGAGAAGGCGTGTGAAGCGCCGTGTCAGCACTTCGCGCATCATGGCGTAGTCATCGCCCGGCTCGATGTCGGCGCCCTTGATGTTGAATTTGCGGTACTGGTTTTTCATGAAGCCTTCCGGACCCGCAACGATCATGCCGCCAACGGCTTTCGTGCCGGAGATATGGCTGTTGTCATAGACTTCGATGCGGTTCGGCGGGGCATCGAGATCGAAGACTTCCGCCACGCCCTCAAGAAGTTTGCGCTGTGTCGAGCTTTCGGCGAGGCGGCGGCCCAGCGCCTCGCGAGCATTGGTCTGCGCATGGGCCACGAGTTCGCGTTTCTCGCCCCGCTGCGGCACGCCGACCGCAACCTTGCGGCCTGCGCGGATGGTCAGGGCTTCTGCGAGCAGCGCGCGGCCCGGCACGTCATGGCTCAGCAGCACCATGCGCGGGGGTGGGCGGTCTTCGTAGAATTGCGCGAGGAAGGCATCAAGCACTTCCTCGGTTGAAAGCTCCTTGTCGTGGCGCGGGAAGTAGGAGCGGTTCCCCCAGTTCTGCCCGGCACGGAAAAAGAAGACCTGCACGCAGGTCTGCCCGCCCTCTGCCCATGCGGCGAACACATCCGCTTCAGATACGGTTTGCGGGTTGATGCCCTGATGCTGCTGGATCTGCGTCAGCGCGCGGATGCGGTCGCGATAGATCGCGGCGCGCTCGAAATCGAGTTCGCTGGAGGCCTGTTCCATCAGCTTGACAAGCTGTTGCTGCGTCTTGCGGCTGCGGCCTTTCAGGAAGTCGCGCGCCTCGGTCAGCAGTTCCGCATATCCTTCCGCGCTGATCTCGCCGGTACAGGGCGCGCTGCATCGTTTGATCTGATAGAGCAGGCAGGGCCGGGTGCGATTCTCGAAAACACTATCGGAGCAGGAGCGGAGCAGAAACGCCTTTTGCAGCGCGTTGAGCGTCGCCGTCACGGCGCCTGCGCTGGCAAAGGGGCCGTAGTAATCGCCCGTTCTTGAGCGCGCGCCGCGATGCTTCACCACCTGCGGGAAATCATGGTCGCCCGTCAGCAGGATGTAGGGGAAGGACTTGTCGTCCCTCATCAGCACGTTGTAGCGGGGTTTCAGCCGCTTGATGAGGTTCGCTTCCAGCAGCAGCGCATCCGTTTCCGTGGCGGTAGAGATAAACTCCATCTGCGCCGTGGAAGCGATCATGCGGGCGATGCGGTTAGAGTGGCCGGCAAGTTTGGTGTAGCTCGCTACGCGCTTCTTGAGGCTGCGTGCCTTGCCGACATAGAGTAACTCGCCCGAACCGTCATACATGCGATAGACACCGGGACTATCGGGCAGGAGCTTCACCTTTTCGGCAATCAGCGCCGCTCCAACCGGCCTTTCGGGAGCCGGGGGCGTTTCATTTCGGGTGCTGTCGTCGGATTCGCTCATAGGCTCTGTATAACACCGCCGCGCCGCTGGCGAATGGTCAGCGCAACCTGTGGATAAGTTTGTTGAAAGCTTCCCGCGCAAATGCGTCACGGAACTCTCAACTTATTGTAATAATTAGGAATTATCGCGTGACCCTAAAACCTGTCCTGTTTTAAGGCATTGAAAGATATAGGATTTTTTGATCTAGAGAACCAGCCCGGAAGGGTGGATTCAGCTTCGAGGCAGGATCAAGCGTCGCCGTCAAACCCTGGTTTGTGCTGTGTACAAACCCTCCGTGTGCGGCCATTGGGAACCGCAAATCCTTGATTCCATTAACGCTTTATGCAGCGGGTTCCCGCGTCAGGAATGATGCCGCGCACGCTCGATCTCGACGCCCACGCTGGAAGCCTCGCGAATGACGGCGAGCTTTTCCACCCGGACGCGGGCGACCAGCACGCGCGGGTCGGAAAGGCAGGCGGCAGCGATGCGCTCTGCCAGCGTTTCCACGAGGTTGAGGTGTCCTTCTGCGACGATCGCCTTGATGCTGTCCACGACACTCGCGTAGCAGACGACGTTCCGCAGATCATCGCCATGCGATGTCTCGGAGACCGTCAGATCGACATTGATGCGGATGGGCTGGGTGCTGCCCTGCTCATGCCGATAGACGCCGATATGGGCATCTAGCAACAGATCATGCACGAAGACATGGCGTACAGCGCGCTCGGCGTCAGCGATCTTCAGCGGCGTTACATTGTCTGGAAGGCTCATCTGATCCCTTACTCGGAGATACCCGTTACATCCGGCGTTTCCCAGGCCAGATGCTGGCCGCCATCAAGCGCGATCATCTGGCCGGTCATGGCGGGCGAGGCGAGAATAAACCGGATAGCGGCGTAAATCTCCCCCGGCGTGGTGCCGCGTCCGAGAATTGTTGCCGCAGCCTGCCGCTCGAAATCTGCCGATGTCTGGCGTTCATTGGGAAGGGTGGGGCCGGGGCCGATGGCATTCACCCGTATATCAGGGGCAAGTGCCCGCGCGAGGATCAGTGTCATGTCCCACAGCGCCATCTTGCTGACCGTGTAGGAAAAAAAGCGAGGCGTGGGCGCCCAGACGCGCTGATCGGTGATGTTGATGAGATTGCCCGCGAAGCCTTCCGGTAGTTGCGCCGCGAAAGCCTGAGCGAGAAAGGCCGGCGCGCGCAGATTGGTGTCGAGATGGGTGC
>JBAYOU010000086.1:0-6554 GCA_041678065.1 Parvibaculum sp.
CTCATCCAGAACGCAGCTTACGACGTCGAGAAGATCAGAGCCGATTTTCCAATCCTCTCTCGCAAGGTCTATGGCAAGCCGCTTGTCTATCTCGACAACGCGGCATCAGCCCAGAAGCCTAAAGCCGTCATTGATGCGGTGATGGAGGCTTACACGCTCGAATATTCAAACGTCCATCGCGGCATGCATTACCTCTCCAATGCGGCGACGGAGAAGTTCGAACAGGCGCGTGAGACAGCGCGGGCATTTCTGAATGCCGCTTCCACGGATGAAATCATTTTTACATCCGGAGCCACTGACGCAATCAACCTCGTCGCGTCATCTTTTGCTGAACCGATGATCCAGTCCGGTGACGAGATCATTCTCTCGGTTCTCGAACACCACTCGAACATCGTGCCTTGGCATTTTCTGCGCGAGCGCCACGGTGCGGTGCTGAAATTCGTGCCCGTGACCGATGAGGGCGACCTCAATATGGACGCCTATCGCGCGCTCTTCTCGCCGCGCACGAAGATGGTGGCGATGACGCAAATGTCGAACGCGCTCGGCACGATCACGCCGATCAAGGAGATGGTCCGCTTTGCGCGTGAGCGCGGCGTACCGGTTCTCGTGGATGGTTGTCAGGGCGTCGTTCACCTGCCGACAGATGTGCAGGACATGGATTGCGACTTTCTTGTGTGCTCCGGCCACAAGCTCTATGGGCCGACTGGCATCGGCTTGCTCTACGCGAAATCAAAGCATCTTAACGCCATGCGTCCTTATCGCGGCGGCGGCGAGATGATCCGGGAAGTTAGTCTTGAGAATGTAACTTACGCGACCCCTCCGCATCGCTTTGAGGCAGGCACGCCTGCCATTGTGCAGGCAATCGGGCTTGGGGCGGCGCTCTCCTATCTGCAGGGTGTCGGGCGAGAGAACATTCTGGCGCATGAGACGGCTTTGCGCGATCACGCGACGCGTCGTCTCTCCGAGATCGATAGCCTGCGCATCATCGGCACGACGAAGCAGAAGGGCAGCATCATCTCCTTCGTGATGGAAAATGCCCATCCGCATGATATCGCAACGGTAATTGATCGCGCGGGCGTTGCGGTTCGCGCTGGGCACCATTGCGCACAGCCCGTGATGGAGCGCTTTGGCGTGGGCGCCACGACACGCGCTTCCTTCGCAATGTACAATACAATGGAAGAAGTGGACCTGCTGGCCGATGCCCTTATCGACAGCAGGAAGTTCTTCGGATGAGGCCGAAAAATGGATGATGTGAACATGGCAGGAAGAGAAGAAGCCAGTGCGGCGGAGACACCTGCCACAACTTCCGCCATTCCGCAGGAAGATCTCGACCGGTTGACCGATGACATTATCGGCGCGCTCAAGAGCGTTTACGACCCAGAGATCCCGGTTGATATTTATGAACTTGGCCTCATCTATAAAGTCGATATCTCGGATGATCGCGATGTCGTGGTCGATATGACGTTGACGGCCCCCGGCTGCCCCGTTGCCGGAACGATGCCCCTCATGGTGGAAGATGCGATCCGCAGCGTGGAAGGCATTGGCGATGTGCATGTCAATATGACGTTCGACCCGCCCTGGGATCCGAGTCGTATGTCCGATGAAGCGCGTGTTGCGCTCAACATGTTTTGAGGTAGGGGAATGGTCAGACCCATGCCGAAAGCGATTACCCTCACCGAGGCAGCCGCCGCCCGGATGAAGGAAATCATGGATGCTTCCGACGGCAAATATATCGGTGTGCGCATAGGTGTTAAAAATGGCGGCTGTGCGGGCATGGAATATGCGATGGAATATGCCACCGAGCAGAAGCCGTTGGATGAAGTCGTTGAAGACCGGGGCGTGAAGATTTTGATCGACCCGAAAGCGATCCTTTTCCTGCTCGGCACGGAAATGGATTACGCGACGGAGAAATTCTCGTCCGGCTTCCGCTTCAACAATCCGAATGAGACGGATGCCTGCGGTTGTGGCGAGAGCGTAACCATCACGCCGGCCACAGCGTAAAACCCTATGGCGGTCAGCGCGGAGTATAAGGCGTTTGTCGTCGAGCAGCTTGAACTGCTCGGCCCTGTCCGCATCCGCAATATGTTTGGTGGCGCGGGCGTCTATTTTGATGATCTGATGTTTGGCCTCATTGCAGGCGAAACACTCTTCTTCAAGGTGGACGACCGCAACCAGCCAGACTTCGAAGCCGAGGGTATGGGGCCCTTCATCTACGAACCACCTTCAGGCAAAGCTATCGCCATGTCTTATTACGAGTTGCCAGAGCGACTTTATGATGATCCGCAAGAACTTGGCGAATGGGCGCGTAGATCGCTGGATGCGGCCCTTGCGGCGAAAGCTGCGAAACCTATCAAACGGAAGCGCCCCGTGTCGGGCAACAAGACACAGCGAGCGGCGCAAAAGAAAACCGCGCGCTCCACTATTTGAAGCGCGCGGCCATGCCTCATCTTCTGTTTTTCATCTCCGTGATGTTTCTCGCCCTTCTTGCGAGTTGCGTCATCGGCTGAGCAACATCAGTTGCCCTTGAACTGCGCCGGGCGCTTTTCGAGGAACGCGCGTACGCCTTCCTTGAAGTCTTCGCCATAGCCGGCGGTGCGCTGAAGTTGCCGCTCAAGATTGAGCTGCTCTTCATAGGTGTTGTCGGTGCTTTCCCAATAGAGCTGGCGAATCATGCCAAGGGTCTTGGTGGGCCCGCTGGCGAGATCGGCGGCAAGCGCCTTTGCTTCGCCGATCAGCTTCTCATCATCATAAACGCGGTTGACGAGACCCCACTGAAGCGCCGTCTCGGCCGGAAGCTTCTCGCCCAGCAGAGAGAGTTCCATCGCGCGCGCCTTGCCCACGAGGCGGGGCAAAATCCAGGTCGAGCCGCCATCCGGCACAAGGCCGATGCGGCGGAAGGCCTGGAGGAAATAGGATGAGCGCGCGCACAGCACAAGGTCACCCATCAGGGCAAAGCTCATGCCGACGCCCGCTGCCGGGCCGTTCATAGCGGTGAGAAACGGCATGGCCAGATTACGCAGGCGGCGCAGGAAGGGGTGATACATCGTTTCAAGCGCGAGTCCCGCATCCGGCCGTGCACCCGAATTGTCGCCACGTCCCTGAAGGTTGGCACCGGTGCAGAAGCCGCGCCCTTCACCCGTCATCACGAGGCAACGGATACCATTCTTCGGGTCTTCAACGGCATCCATCGCCTTCATCAGTCCGCCGAGCATTTCCGGCGAAACGGCGTTCATCACTTCCGGGTGGTTGAGCGTCAGAATGCCGACACTGCCTTCAATGTCGAGTTTTACTCTTTCGAATTCCATCTTCTTCTCCCTGTCTGTTTCTGTAGCGACTGTCAGTTCTTGAATTCCGGTTCCCGCTTCGTCAGGAAGGCTTTGACGCCTTCCGAGAAGTTCGGGTGATCTCCCAGCATGCCCTGAACATCCCGCTCATAGGCAAGCTGCTCTGCAAAACTGTTCTGTGCGCCTGCATCAATGGCTTTGCGAATTTCGGCAAAGGCGTTGGAGGGGCCCTTCGCGAGCTTCGCTGCAATGGCGCGCGCCTCGCTCATCAGCACATCATCCTCAACACACTTCCAGATGAGCCCCCATTCGGCCGCTGTTTCGGCAGGCAGCTTGTCGCCCGTCAGCGCAAGGCCAAGCGCTCGGGCGCGGCCCACAAGGCGCGGCAACTGCCAGGTGCAACCGAGATCCGGAATGAGCCCGAGACGCGGTCCGAAGACCTGAACGAAAGAAGCGCTCTTGCCTGCAATTACAATGTCAGCGGCAAGGGCGAGGCCCACACCACCGCCCGCCGTGATGCCATTCACTGCCGCGACAATCGGCTTCTGCAGCTCATAAAGCTCCCGCATCATCGGGTTGAAACGATAGGTCATGCCATGCGCAACGCCCTGGCCAACCGTCATGTTGCCGCCGCCACCGCCCGGCTCGGCAAGATCAGCGCCTGCGCAGAAGCCGCGCCCCGCGCCGGTGACGAGCATGGCGCGTGCGTCCTTGTTGGTGGCGATGTTTGCCACCGTCTCGCGCATTTCTTCGATCAGCTTCATGTTGATGCTGTTGAGCACATCCGGACGGTTGAGCGTGACGAGGGCAACCCCATCCTGAATGTCGAGCGTGAGCGTTTCCATTGTCTTCTTTTCCGTTCCGGTGCGTTACGCGTTTTCAGGACCGCCCCACCATTGGGGCGGGGCTAACAGGCCATGAAAGTAGCGCCCGCGCCCGGTCTATGAAAGCCCGCGCGCGGCTACACTGCGGAGGCGAGCCTTCCGCTGCGTAAAAATAGGGAGAAAAAAGAAGCTGGGCGTCAGCCAGCCAGAACCTGAGCCCGTGATACTTCGCACATCTCGGTAATCACACGATTCCGGCCTGCGTTTTTCGCCATATAGAGGTTCTGATCCGCCCGCTCGATCAGCGTGCTCGGGCTATCGCCGCGCCGGAAAAGGGCAATGCCCATGGACATGGTAACGCGCCCAAGGGATTCACCTGTGGAGCGCTTCACGAGTTCGCGCGCCTGCACTGTCTCGCGAATTTGGTTGGCGATGATTTCCGCCTGACGAATGTCAGTTGCCGGCATGATGACGGCAAACTCCTCGCCGCCATAGCGTGCAACGATGTGGTGCGGGCTCGCGCCATTCTTCAGGCAGGTCGCAACAAGGCGCAGTACCTGATCGCCGGTGCGATGGCCAAATGTGTCGTTGAACTTCTTGAAATGATCGATGTCGCCGACGATGAGGCAGAGCGGCTTGCTGTTTTCATGCGCGGTCTTGATCTCGCGGTCGATCGCCTCGTCAAAGGCTTTGCGGTTGTTGATACCGGTGAGCCCGTCCGTTCGCGCCTCTGTATGCGCCTTTTCAAGATTCTGCTGAAGTTCATTCAGCTCGTTCTTGGTCGTGTGCAGATGTTCTTCCAGTTCCGCACTGCGCTCTTCCATTTTGCGCGAAGCCGTGACGATTGCTTCCACCGCCTTCAGCACGTCAGAGGGCGAGGAGCCACTGCTCAGTCCCGCGCTTGCTTCCCGCACGCTGGCACCCAACGCAGTCGAGTTGCCGACGCTTTCCTCGATGATACGAAGGAGCTGATCCACTTCCGTGTTCAGCCGGTTGCCGGTGCTGAGTGTGACATCCGTCAGCTTCTCGTCAGAGAAGTAGCGGCGTTGGAGATCAAGCGTCACATCGAGATCGATGGGGCGGCTGGTTTTGATCCGCTCGTCAATTTCCTGCGTAAGCTCCGGGCAGCGGCCAGAGACATAGCGGAACCAGACGGCATAATTGTCAGGGCAAGGGGGAATGCCCTGGTCCGCCATGAGCTTCAGCGCCTGCGCACTCCACTCGGTGGCGAACTCGATATCTTCGGCCTGCATCACGACTGGCATCTCCCCTTGGGCATTTTGAGCGCCCGACTAAAACTTCGCGACAAGGCTAGGAAAGACGGGTTACTTCTGCGTAAATCATAAGGAAAATGCGTGTTTTCCCGTGGGGGCCTGCAGGCTGGCGCCACCTTGCGGAAGCAGGGTGCTTTTTGGGCGCGAAGGGCTCTTAATCTGGGGAGAGTCATGTATATTCGTTGAAAACCCACATTATATGGTGGCTCCTTATGGGGCCATTTGGGCAGGGCAATCATGCGGCGCTTCCCCATTGGAGCGACGCTTCAGGAGGAACTCAGATGAGCTTGGCGGAACAGACATCCCACGAAGCGGATTCGGCGACCATTTCAGCTTCAATCCGTGCCATTCTCGACAAGCAGAAGGCGGCTCATATCGCGGAAGGCCCGGCCAGCGCCGAGCGCCGCATCGACTGGATCGACAGAGCCATTGCCATTCTGGTGGATAACCAGAAGGAGATCGTCGAGGCGCTTGCCTCCGATTTCGGTCATCGCAGTCATGAGCAGTCACTGTTGACGGACGTCATGGGCTCCCTCGGCCCGCTCAAGCATGCAAAGAAGCATCTGCGCCAGTGGATGAAGCCGGAAAAGCGCAAGGTTCAGTTTCCGCTCGGCCTTCTTGGTGCGAAGGCCCGCGTTGAATTTCAGCCGCTCGGCACGGTGGGCATCATCAGCCCGTGGAACTTCCCGATCAATCTCACCTGGTCGCCCTTGGCAGGTGTCTTTGCTGCGGGCAATCGCGCGATGATCAAGCCGTCGGAATTCACTCCGGCCACCTCGGAGTTGATGGCACGTCTTCTGCGTCAGGCTTATGACGAGACGGAAGTGGCCGTCATCACGGGAGGCCCGGCGGTGGGCGAGGCTTTCAGCCGTCAGCCCTTCGACCATCTGCTTTTCACGGGCGCAACCTCCATCGCCTACCACGTCATGCGCGCCGCAGCCGAAAACCTCGTTCCGCTGACGCTGGAACTGGGCGGCAAGTCGCCGGTTATCGTGTCTGACACAGCGGATATTGACGATGCGGCAGGGCGCATCATGAACGGCAAGGTGTTGAATGCCGGTCAGATTTGCCTCGCACCGGACTATGTCTATGTGCCCGAAGGCAAGGTGGATGCGTTTGTTTCGGCGGCCACAAAGTCGGTAACGAAGATGCTGCCGACCATGAAGGATAAC
>JBAYOU010000087.1:0-6471 GCA_041678065.1 Parvibaculum sp.
AATCGCGGCAATGCGCTGATGCAGTATCTCTTCGTGAATGGCCGCCCTGTGCGCGACCGTTTGATTGTTGGTGCGGTTCGCGGGGCCTATGCGGATTTCCTCGCGCGCGACCGGCATCCCGCCGTGGCGCTTTTCGTGGAGATCGATCCGCGCGATGTGGATGTGAATGTCCATCCGGCAAAGGCTGAAGTGCGCTTCCGCGATGCGGGCCTTGTGCGCGGTCTTATCGTTGGCGCGCTGAAGCGAGCGCTCGCCGAGGCGGGGCATCGCGCTTCAACCACAGTGGCAGGTGCCGCGCTGGGCGCTCTGCGACCGGGCGAGCCGCACAACGCGCTCGCGCCGTCACACTGGTTTGCCTCGCCCACCTACCACCCCGGTGTCGCGGAAGACAAAAGAGATTGGCAGGGTGCTTTCGCAGAACTTGGAGGGCATGCGGCGCGTGTCGAGCCTCTTATCGAATCGTCGCCCGCCACCCTTTCCGCGCCGCCGCCCGACATGCCGCTTGGCGTTGCACGCGGACAGGTGCATGAAACCTACATCGTCGCTCAGACGGCAGACGGGATTGTTCTTGTCGATCAGCATGCGGCGCATGAACGCCTTGTCTATGAACGCATGAAAAAGGCGATGGCCGAACGCGGTGTTGCGCGCCAACTATTGCTCATTCCCGAAGTGGTCGATCTCGATGAGGCAGAGGCCGAGCGTCTTGCGGTACGCGCGGGTGAACTGGCCGAACTTGGCTTCGTGCTGGAGGCTTTTGGTCCGGGCGCTGTCATCGTGCGCGAAGTGCCTGCGATTTTCGGCAAGCTCGATGTGACAGGCCTGGTGCGCGATCTTGCGGATGATCTTGCCGAGCTTGATGAAGCCTTGTCACTCAAGGAGCGTCTCGAAGAAGTGTGTGGCACTATCGCGTGCCACGGCTCGGTGCGGGCCGGGCGACGGCTTACCGCAGAGGAAATGAACGCACTTCTCCGCGAGATGGAAGCAACACCTCATTCCGGCCAGTGCAATCATGGCCGGCCGACCTATGTGGAACTGAAACTTTCAGATATTGAGCGGCTATTCGGCCGGCGTTGACGCGACGAGGCAATGCGACGTCAGAAACTCTGTCAGCATATCCGTGACGTGATGGATATGCGGGCCATCCCCGCCTTCAAATGAAATCTGATGGTGTCGCTCCGGCCCCGCAACGCCGGGCCGTACCCACACGGTCGTCATGCCAAGCACATGGGGCACTTCGAGGTTGCGAGCGATATCCTCAAACATCGCTGCGCGGGAAGGCTCGATACCGCTTGCCTCAATGAAGCGGTCATAGGCACCGCGGCGCGGCTTCGGCTCATATTGCGCCGTTACAATGTCGTAGATGTCATCAAACACATGGTCGATGCCAAGCTGCCGCAACACGTTTTCCGCATGGGCGACGGAGCCATTGGTGAAAACGACCTTGCGCCCCGGCAGGCGCGAGATCGCCGCGCCAAGCGCCTCATCAGCCATCACGCCCGATACGTCAATGTCATGGACGAAATCGAGAAAGGGCTCCGGCTCGCAGCCATGCACCGCCATAAGGCCGGAAAGCGTTGTGCCATGCTCAACGTAAAATTCTTTCTGGAGACGGCGCGCTTCCGCTAGATCGACTTTCAGCAGATCGCAAATATAGGCGGCCATCTTCTGATCCACTTGCGCAAAGAGGTCGCAGGCGGACGGGTAGAGCGTGTTGTCGAGGTCGAAAACCCAGGCATCGACATGGTCGAAGCCGCGCGGAAGGGAGGATGTTTCAATCGCCGTCATGGCCTCTATGTGCCGCTTTGCGCCGCACTTGGCAAGTTTGGCCTGAAACGCGAGGGAAAGAGCGGCAAGACGCCCGTTTCTGGGGCAAAACCTTAATCAACTATTAAGCGGAACGCCGAAGACTTGCATGGATATTCAATCTTCCGGTGCAGGAATGGCGATCGGTCTTCTCTCACGGCTGTTTGGGCGAAAGAAGCTCCCCTCGGAGCTTCGCTACGAGGACGCGCGCCGCGTACTGGAGAGCCATCATAAAGCTACAAAGCGCGAACTCGCCGCGCGCACCGATGCGCCGCCCGAAGCGCTTTACTACCTCGCCTGCGATGACGACCGGCAGGTGCGCGGCCTTGTTGCCGCAAATCCGGCAACGCCCATTCAGGCAAATGAATTGCTGCGCACGGATTCCGATGGCGAGGTGCGTCAGGAACTCGCCCGCAAGATTGCGCGCCTGATGCCGGATATGAGCGCGGACGAACTCAACAGCTTGCAGGAAAGATCGCTCGATCTGCTGGAGCGTCTGGCCGAGGATGAATTGCCCCGCGTGCGCGCCATCATTGCGGACGAGATTGCGCAATGCGCGCATATTCCGCGCCGACTTGCTCTCCGGCTCGCGCGTGATGTCGAGGAAACAGTCTGCGGCCCGATCCTGCGCTATTCCCCGCTTTTGTCGGACGAAGATCTGATCGAGATCATCGCCTCGACCCGTGTGCATGGTGCCATAGAAGCCATTGCCCAGCGCGACGGGCTGAGCGGCGATGTTTCCGCTGCCATTGCCGCCTCTCTCGATATTCCGGCAGTCGCGCAGCTTCTTGCCAATCCGAATGCGCAGATCCGCGAAGAGACATTGAATACGATCATCACTCAGGCCCAGCGTATCGAGGTGTGGCATCGCCCGCT
This sequence comes from Parvibaculum sp., assembly GCA_041678065.1. Lineage (GTDB taxonomy): Bacteria > Pseudomonadota > Alphaproteobacteria > Parvibaculales > Parvibaculaceae > Parvibaculum. Next base: position 2,680 of record JBAYOU010000087.1, read on the forward strand.
TGTGATGCGCACGGATCTTTCCCTGCGTGCCATTCGCCGCATCGCAACATTTGTCTCGCGGGCTCTGATTGATGAACTTGCAAGCCGCGACAAGCTTGATGATGACACCGCACAATGGCTGAAGGCGCGCGCGCAAGACGCAATTGAAAACGGTCGAGATGGCAGGGGACAGCCTGTGACGGTGGAGATTGTCCGCAAGGCCTTCGCGCGCGGCGATCTTGGTGACGAAATCGTCACCGGCGCGGCAACACTTGCGCGGCGCGCGCCTGTGGTGACAGCGCTTTCGCTTCTCGCAGGCGCACCGTCGCAAACGGTTGAAATGGTGCTTGATGCGCAGAGCGGGCAGGGCATTGTGGCGCTTTGCTGGAAGGCCGGTCTTTCCATGCGCACGGCGCTTGCCATCGAAACGCATATTGCTCGCGTACCGAAAGAAAATCTCATCTTGCCGCGAGACGGGATCGACTATCCTTTTGATGAAAAGGAGATCGCCTGGCATCTCCAATATTTCGGGCTTGAGGCGGACAGCGCCTGAGCATCATTCAAAGCTGACGGAGCGGTAAAGCTCATCGCCCGTTTCCACGCGCAGAAAGCCGCGTTCATCGAAGCCACGCGCCGCACAGTTCTCACGTCCCCGGATTTCAAAGCGCGTTGCCTTGGTGCAGAAACTGTCATTCCCGCCCCAGACAAGATCAGCGCCATCGCGCCGAACAGGCGAGCCACTGTGATCAATAGCTTCGGCATAGACGTAATAGGCATCCTGCAAGAGCTTGCCCTTGATTGCCTTTCGGCAGCTTCCCGCTTCAATGCGTATCCAGCCGCTCGAGATTTTGTCATCACCATTCTGGTAGCCGATAGATGCCCAGACCAGATCATCAGTCCGGTTGCAGAGATCAAGGCCAACGCTTGCATGGTTCGCAATCGCGCGTTCCACAAGCTGTTCCAGAAGTTCGGTGTCGATCCGGCCCGTCGCGGGCAAATCTTCTGAACGCTGGAAAGCCTGCACGGCGCGCAGCGTGTTGCGTGCAGCAATGCCGTCCACCTGGCGCAGCGCAAAGCCGAGATCATGCAGCAGCCGCTGCGTACCGGCGATGCGGGCCTGCTCAGGTGTATAATCGCTTGCTTCCGCGAAGCTCGTCGTCCAGCCCTTTCCGGCGGATGTTCTCACGCGCAGGAAATCGGCTGAATCAAAACCGCGTATTGCACATTGTTCGCGGCCTTCTATCTCGAAGGCATTTTCCACCACGCAGAAGCCGATATTGCCCGAGAAATATTTGATGCTGCCGTCATGTGCATCCATGGAGCGGGCAAAGACGTAATAGTCTCTCTCATCAACAAGTCCCTGCAGCATCGGCGCGCAATCACCTGGAAGGATGCGCACCCAGCCGCGGCTCATCCAGCCGCTCTCCGCCTCAAAGCCGATCGCGGCATCAAGCACATAGCTCGTGCGGTTGCAGAACTCATAATCCGCCTTCGCAGCCACCGGCAGCATGAGGCAGAGAAAAAGCGTGGCAGCGGCAATCTGCAGAAGATGCTTCATGTGGCGCGGACTTCCCCCTGACGGAAACTCTAGCATCCGTGAGAGGGCAGGGGAAAGCCGTGATGCAGCAATAGTCAGCGCTGGATCAGCGTGCCCGCACCATGTTCGGTGAAAAGCTCAAGAAGCACGGCATGAGGAACGCGCCCGTCAAGAATGACGACAGCTTCAACGCCGCCTTCAACCGCTTCGATGCAGGTTTCGAGCTTCGGGATCATCCCGCCAGAAATAGTACCATCCTTCATGAGCGCCCGGGCCTGCTCGATGGTGAGTTCCTCTATCAGCTTGCCCTCCTTGTTCAGCACACCGCTCACATCGGTGAGAAGGAGAAGGCGGGCAGCGCCCATCGCGGCGGCAATGGCACCTGCGGCGGTATCCGCATTGATGTTATAGGTATGCCCGTCCGGGGACACGCCAATCGGCGCGATTACGGGGATGATGTCTGACTTCTGGATCACCTGCAGGATTTCAGGATTGATCGCAGCCGGCTCACCGACAAAGCCGAGGTCGAGAAGCTTCTCGATATTCGATTCCGGGTCATGAACCTTGTGCTCTACCTTGCGCGCAACGATGAGATTGCCATCCTTGCCGCAAAGGCCGACCGCGCGACCGCCTGCCTGATTGAGCTGCGCCACGATCTGCTTGTTGATCGATCCGGCAAGAACCATCTCGACAATCTCGACGGTGGCCTTGTCGGTGATGCGCAGCCCGCCTGAAAACTCGCTCTTGATGCCGAGCCGCGTCAGCATCGCGCCGATCTGCGGACCGCCGCCATGCACGACGATGGGGTTGAGCCCGGCCTGTTTGAGCAGAACGATATCGCGGGCAAACTCCGCACCCAGCGCCTCATCGCCCATGGCGTGACCGCCATATTTCACCACAACCGTGCGCTTGTCGTAAAGCTGCATGAAGGGGAGCGCTTCGGAGAGAATGCGTGCCCTGTCGGGTGTGTGAGTGTTGTTCGTCTTGTCTGGCATGGTGTTCTGCCCTGTTCCGCCCCTCATTCGGCCCGCGGTTTATACCCCAGCGCTGCCGGATCAGCCAGCGAGGCGATCTCGGCGCGAAGCTCCGCCATGCCCGATCCCTTCTCGCTTGATGTGGCGAGGATGGTCGGATGGGCGGCCACATGGCGGCGCAGTGCTTCGCGCACTTCAACGAGCCGCGTGTCGAGTTCGCCTTTCTTCAACTTGTCGATCTTGGTCAGCACGATCTGATAGGAAACAGCCGCCTCGTCCAGCATGTCCATGACTTCATGGTCATTGGGTTTGAGGCCGTGGCGGGAGTCGATCAGCAGCATCACGCGGCGAAGTTCCGGCCGGCCGCGCAGATAGGCCATCACGAGCGATGTCCACTGGCTCACACGCGCCTTGGTTTCCCGCGCATAGCCATAGCCCGGCAGGTCCACCATCACGAGCGCTGGTGCATCTTCCTTGCCGAGAGCAAAGAAATTGAGCTCCTTGGTTCGACCCGGTGTGTTGGAGGTACGAGCAAGCGTCTTGCGGCCTGTCAGCGCATTGAGAAGGCTCGACTTGCCGACATTGGAGCGGCCCGCAAAGGCAACTTCCGTCAGCCCCGTATTTGGCAGGCCGCGCATCTCGACCACGCCCCGCAGGAAGACGCAGGGCTGGGAGAAGAGCCATCTTCCGGCTTCTTCATCCGGCGTATCGGGCGAGCTTTCCTCTCCCTGCGCTTCACTCATCGCTCAGGACTTCCGTTTGTTGCTGCCAAGCTTGTTGAAGCCGAGATTGTTGAAAATCTCGATGGGCACTCCCTGGCGCTTCATGATGACGCCCTGCTGGATCACCGACAGCGTGTTGTTCCACGCCCAGTAGATCACGAGACCCGCCGGGAAGCTTGCCAGCATGAAGGTGAAGATCACGGGCATCCAGGTGAATATCTGCGCCTGAATGGGGTCAGCCGGAAGCGGGTTCATACGCTGCTGAACGAACATGGTGAAGCCCATGATGAGCGGCCAGATGCCGATCATCAGGAAGGAGGGCGGGTCCCACGGAATGAGGCCGAAGAGATTGAACAGCGTGGTTGGGTCGGGTGCTGAGAGGTCGTTGATCCAGCCGAAGAAAGGCGCATGGCGCATCTCGATGGTGACGAACAACACCTTGTAGAGCGCGAAGAAAACCGGAATCTGGATCAGCACCGGCAGGCAGCCCGCCAGCGGGTTCACCTTTTCCTTCCGGTAAAGCTCCATGATCTCCTGCTGCTGCTTCATCTTGTCATCAGCAAAACGCTCGCGGAGCTTC
>JBAYOU010000088.1:0-6427 GCA_041678065.1 Parvibaculum sp.
GAGCTTGTATTGGCATATTCCTGAAGAATATTCGGCTGCTCGCTCGGCTCCGGCTCGCGGCCCAGTACCTTGCGGCCGATAAAGTCGTTCATACCCTTGTTTGCCTGATGGAGCCACATCCGCTTCAGCTCTTTCGGGTCGAGCCCCAGATCAGCCATGTGGTCGAGAATGAGCTGGGCCACCATCGGCACCACTTCCTTGAAGACCTTACGCCCCTCCTGCACGAAGAGCTTGTCCTTCGCGCCAATGCCTTCTGGCGTCGCGCGATTGAGGAAGCCGAAATTGTTCCGGATATTGTTGGAAAATTTGGTGATGAGCCGCGTGCCCACAATCTCCCATGCGCCTTTGGCAGTGCAGGTCTCTTCGGCTTCCACGATGATCGCCGTGCAGACATCGCCAAAGATGAAGTGGCTGTCGCGGTCACGGAAATTGAGGTGGCCCGAGCAGATTTCGGGATCAACGATCAGCACACATTTTGCAGAGCCGGAGCGGATCATGTCATGTGCGGTTTGAATGCCGAAAGTGGCGGATGAGCAGGCGACATTCATGTCAAAGCCGAAGCCTTCAATGCCGAGCAGATCCTGCACTTCCACGGCAATGGCCGGGTAGGGGCGCTCGAGATTGGAGCAGGCAACAAGAACGGCGTCGATATCGGCGGGCGTCTTGTTCGCGCGCGCCATTGCCTTCTTCGCTGCATCCACCGCCATTTCCGCAAGAATGGACGGCTCGTCATTGCTGCGTTGGGGCAGGCGCGGGGCCATGATTTCGGGGTCGATAATGCCGGTCTTGTTCATCACATAGCGGGCTTCAATGCCGGACGCCTTCACGATGAAATCGACATTCGATTCATTCAGAGCCTCGACCTCGCCTTTCTCGATGGCGGCCGCGTTCTCTTCGTTGAACTTGCGGACATAGGTGTTGAAGCTGTCGACCAGTTCTTTATTGCTGATGGAATGGGGTGGCGTAAAAACGCCCGTCCCGCTTATGACGACTTTGTTCACTGTTCACCTGACGGTTCTTTGATATCGCTGCCGATCTGCATCCCCTGCGACTGGATATGGGATGAAGATGCGGGGCTCCCCCTTTGATCATGGGGGCTAAAATAGAACAGCGCATCCATGGATGCTACTGCGGAGCGGGCCGGGAATGAGGAAGATGCAATGATCTCGGGGAAATCGGCAGGCGGTGCAAGGGTTTCATTGCCTCACGCACCATTGGAGGCGGGAGAAATACGCGCGCTTACGCTGCCGCAAATTTCCGCCTTTGCCTCGGCGCTGATTGCGGACGGGCTTAAAAATCCAAGATCTCCCTTGCGTAAACCCGCCATCGCTACGGTGGGGGCGGGCGGGGTTCCCGCGGTGCGGACCGTGATTTTGCGTTTTGCCGATGAAGCCAGCCGGATGCTGGGCTTCTTCACGGATGCCCGCTCCCCCAAAGTGGCGGAGCTTCAGCAGAACCCGCGCGCCGCACTGCTTTTCCATGATCCGCGCTGCGATATGCAGCTTCGGATCTCTGGAAAGGCGGAGATTCGCGTGGGTGATGAGGCCGCCTGGGCGCGTGTCGCCGCACCGAGCCGCCGGGCCTATCTCGTCACCGTGTCGCCCGGCACCTTGTCGCCGGAGCCAGTGTCGGGCTTGCCGGCCGATGTAGAAGGCGTCATCCCGCCGCCGGAGAGGCTGGAAAAAGGGCGTGTGAACTTTGCGTTGATTGAGTTTCGTGTTGAGGAGAGAGACATGCTCATCCTCAGCCGCGCAGGCAACCGCCGCGCCTGCTTCCGCTATGAAGGCAGGCGCGAGGTGGCCAATTGGCTGGTGCCCTGAGCCACGAGGCTCAGATCATCGAGGCGGCGCGACCGGAAGCCTCTTCTTTCTTCTCGGTCTTCGCATCATCCTTGCTGCTGCTGGCCGCAAGGCGGGGCGTGTCGCCCGCATCTGCCGCCCGGATTTCGCCGCTCACCTGACCACCTTGCTCGACTTTCAGTTCGCCATAACGAACCGTGCCCGTCACGCGGCCGGAAGAGTTAATGGTCAGGCACTTTTTCACGGTCAGCGTCCCGTCGAACTTGCCGTTTACTTCCGCCTCTTCAACAGTTGCGTCGCCGCGCACATCACCCGTTTCCGTAATCGTGAGCGTGCCGCTTTCAATGGTCGCCTGCACATCGCCTTCAATCACGAGCGAGTCACAGGACTGGATCTTGCCTTCAAGTTTGAGGCCGCGCCCGACATGAAGATTGGCAGCGGTCGGGCTTGTGGGAGAAGGGTTGATGCTGGTTGATTGAAGCGTGCGCACTGGCGTCTTCCTTGCTTGATAAGAGGGAGTGACGACACGCGTGCCAGCCTTGTCGTCGTCTTCGGTGTGATTTTCTGCGGGGCGCGGGTCTGATGGCGTTCCTTTTGTCTGCACGTCATCGCTGCTACGCGCGCCGGACGATGCCGGTGCAGGCGCAGTGTCGGAAACACCCTTGGGGCGCTTGAACATTTTTGGATCCCCTCCACTGAAACTGGAACGGACTTGAGACTACGCGCGCAACGTGGCTCGCATGTGCCGACAATGTGGCGGAACATTGATTGCGCACAGCCAGCAGCGCATAACGACGCTTAATTATTGGTTTTTGATTTGCGCCAATGCGGAGCAGGTCTTGTGGCGATGACAGGTCACAAGATGGTCGTTGACGATTCCGACTGCTTGCGCGAAGGCATACACAATCGTTGGTCCGCAAAACTTGAAGCCGCGCTTCTTCAATTCCTTCGACATGGCGATGCTCATCGGTGTCTCTGCGGGTACCTGCGAGAGCTGCGTCCATTTGTTCTGCACGGGCACACCATCGGTGAAGCCCCAAAGGAAATCTGAAAAGCGCTCCCCCTTTTCCATCATGGCGAGATAGGCTTTCGCATTGCCGATCGTCGCTTCAATCTTGCCGCGATGGCGGATGATACCGGCGTTCTGGAGAAGTTTCTCAACCTTGGCAGGCTTGTAACGGGCAATCACTTCCGGTTCGAAACCATCAAAGGCTTCGCGAAAACTTTCCCGCTTTCTCAGAATGGTGATCCAGGAAAGCCCCGCCTGAAACCCGTCGAGAATGAGTTTCTCGAAAAGCGCGCGATCATCATATTCCGGCACGCCCCATTCTTCATCGTGATAGGCGATATAGACCGGGTCTTCACCCGGCCAGGGGCATCGCTGGCTTTCAGCCGCCATCTGCTTCCGCCTCGGTGCTTTCACTGTTGCCGATGCTCGCCTCAAGCCATTCCGGCACTTCCGGCCTGATTTCCGAAAACTCTGCTTCCAGAACCGCACTCTTGATGAGATCGAGGCGGAGCAACGCCAGCGCGCGGCCCGTTACGGCGTCGGTGGAATAGATCGTACCCACTTCGCGCACCCCCCCCTTCACCGGCGTGCCAGGGGCAGGCATGTCGCCTTCCACATGAACGGGCAGAAGCCGTTTGCGTACGCTGCCGCGCCGCTTCGTCCGCGAGGTCACTTCCTGCCCGACGAAGCAGCCTTTGTGGAAATCGATACCGTTAAGTTCCGCAAAATTGACCTCAAGCGGAAAGGTCCGATCCGGCTCAAAATCATTTGCCGCATCGCCGATTCCAAGCCGAATGCGATGGCTGTGCCACGCGCTTTCGGGCGCGGCGGCCGCGCTTGCGGCCTTGATTGCTTCATCAACCCCGTCTCGGGACAGAAGGGCGCGCCGCCCCATCGCATCATGGCGCGGATCGGGCAGGCCCGGCCCTTCTTGCATCGGCGCGGTATCCTCGTTCCAGAAGGCGACCACCGCCTTTTCGGCGCTGATATCCGCGATCTCCACCTTGGAGCGGAGCTTGTACATGGTAAGCCGCTTCACAAGATCAGCGATCCGCGCGCCATCGCAATCGAGCAGTACGGCGCTCTCGTCGTCAGGATCGGCAGTCATGAAGAAGTCGAACAGGAATTTGCCTTGCGGCGTCAGCAGGGCAGAATAGATAAAGTTTTTGCTATCTACGCGGTCCACATTATTGGTGACGAGGTTCTGCAAAAAGCTTCGTGCCTCCGGCCCGCTCACCCGAATGATGCCCCGCTCTTCAAGCGCCGAGGCCATTGCCCCGCCTGTCACCCCGGTCATTTCCATCCTGCCCTGTTTGTCTCCCACAAGATGTAGGACCGCCTTTGTCACTCCGCAAGTCGGCTAAGGGAGCAGGCGAGCCTTGGCATCCCCTCCGCTGCCTCCTATAAACGCCGGGGAATGGGGGGTCGGGCACCGCGAGCCTGGCGCCACCGCCCTTCAGTTTCCCTGTCCGCTGCCGCCGGAACGTCGAATGCGCATTCTTTTCATCGCTTCAAACCGTATCGGCGATGCCGTGCTCTCCACGGGCATTCTGGGCGGGCTTATGGAGCGCTATCCGGGCGCGGAATTCTGGGTAGCCTGCGGGCCCCTCGCCGTCCCGGTCTTTGCCCATGCGCCGGGTGTCACCCGTATCATCGAGATGCGAAAGGCAAAAAGGGCGGGCCATTGGCGGAAGCTGCTGAAAGCCGTTCTCTTCCGCCGTTTCGAGTTGGTGGTGGATCTGCGCGGCTCGGCAACGGCCTGGCTCACCTTCGCGCGCAAGCGCCATATTCTGAAGCCCGATCATGAGCTTCACCGCGTTGTCCATAATGCGCGCGTCGTTGACATGGACCCGCCGCCTTCGCCCCGCGTCTGGCCGGGTGATGCTGCGCGCGCCCGTGCCGCGGAGCTGATTCCCGCTGGTCGCCGCGTCCTTGCCATGGGACCGACGGCCGCCTGGCCTTACAAGATGTGGCCGATGGATCGCTTTGCGGAACTCGCCCGTAAGCTCCTTTCTCCCGGCGGTGCGCTTGAAGACGCCTATCTGCTGGTTACGGGCGGGCCGGGTGAGCATGACAAATGCCTCCCCGTGCTTGAGGTCGCGCCTCCTGAACGTCGGATCGACCTTATCGGTGCCAGTATCGACGAGACGGCTGCTTGTTTTGAGCGTGTCTCGCTCTATGTCGGCAATGATTCCGGCCTGATGCACCTCGCCGCAGCGGCGGGCGCGCCCACCATTGGTCTATTCGGGCCGACAGCGGATGCGATCTATTCACCTTGGGGTCCGAAAGCCGTCACGGTGCGTGTCCCCCGTTCATTGGAACAGATCAGGGCAGAGGAGGGCGAAGACTTCCTCTCCAGCCGCCGCAACTTCATGGAAGACCTCGCCGTCGAAACGGTGGAAGAAGCTGCCATCGCTCTTCTGGCGAAACTGCGCGATGAAGGTCAGAATGATCCCTCCGCGTCCCGCGGCTGAGAACCAGCAAAGGATAATCAGGTGAGCATCACTTACGATCTGATCTTTCGCGGCGGCACCATCGTCAATCATGATGGCATGGGCGTTGCCGACATTGCGGTGAAGGACGGGCGCATCGCCGATATCGGTGATCTGTCGCAGGCCGATGCCGCCGAGATCGTGAATGTGAAGGGGCTGCATGTTCTGCCCGGAGTGGTGGACAGCCAGGTCCATCTGCGCGAGCCGGGCAATGAACATAAGGAAGACCTGGAAAGTGGTGGCCGTGCAGCGGCGCTGGGCGGTGTCACGGCAGTCTTCGAGATGCCAAACACCAGGCCGCCCACGACAACGCCCGATGCACTCGCCGACAAGGTCGCCCGCGCGCGCCATCGCATGTATTGCGACTTCGCCTTCTATGGCGGTGCGACAACGGAGAATGTCGATCTCCTCGCCGATATAGAGCGCGAGCCGGGTTGCTGTGGTATCAAGATTTTCATGGGTTCTTCCACCGGCACGCTGCTTGTGGAAAAGGATGAAGATGTACTGCGCGTGCTACGCGCCATTCGCCGCCGCGCTGCCGTTCATTCGGAAGACGAGTTCCGTCTGCGCGAGCGGCGAGAGCTTGCGCTTCTCGGTCATGTCGAGACGCATCATGTCTGGCGCGATGCGGAAGCAGCCGTTCTTTGTACCACGCGGCTTCTGCGCCTCGCGCGCGAAGCAGGCAAGCGCATCCATGTGCTGCATATCTCGACCGCGGATGAAATGCCGATCCTCGCGCGCCACAAGGACATAGCGACGGTCGAAGTGACGCCGCAGCATCTGACGCTCGCTGCACCTGAATGTTACGAGGAACTCGGTACCTATGCGCAGATGAACCCGCCCATTCGCGGCCATGAGCATCGCGCGGGGCTGTGGGAGGGGATCGCCGCAGGCGTGGTCGATGTGCTCGGCTCCGATCACGCGCCGCATACGGTAGAGGAGAAGGCTCAAGCCTATCCGAAATCACCTTCCGGCATGCCCGGCGTGCAGACGCTGGTGCCCGTCATGCTCAATCATGTCAACGAAGGCCGCCTGACGCTGCAGCGTTTCGTGGACCTTACCTCGGCTGGTCCGCAGCGCGTGTTTGGCATGGCGCGCAAGGGCCGCATCGCGGTCGGCTATGATGC
>JBAYOU010000089.1:0-6220 GCA_041678065.1 Parvibaculum sp.
GGCCTTCAGCTTCTCGCCCGTTTCCAGCAATGCGTTGAACATCGCATCGTCGAGCGCGTTCATCTTGTCGGCGCGGCTCAGCCGAACATCGGCAACGCCATCCGTGATCCTCGTAACAATGCGTTCTTCCATGGGTTCCCTCCCGGGGGCTGTGCGTGTTTTGTTGGCGAGAGTCTTAGCAAGCCGGAGGCTGAAAACAAGGCTGCGTTGCTCACCAGGCGATGAGAAAAAGGGAGATTGGCATTCGCACGGGGATGCCCCTGCGGAAGCGCGTCAGGCTGCCGTGGCCGTTCCCGCCTGAAGTCGTGGCGGAAGGATGACAGTTGCGACTGTGCCTCGGCCTTTTTCGCTCTCAAGCCTGAACTCCCCACGCAGCACGCCAAGAAGCTCCGTCACAAGGGCAAGGCCAAGCCCCGTCCCCTCAAAAGCCCGGTCAAGACCCGCATCCGCTTGCCAGAAGGGACGGGTGGCGTTTTCAAGTTCATCTTCGGTCATGCCTATGCCGTTATCTCGCACGCGGATCAGTGCTCCTCCCCCCGGTGCATGGCTGATTTCGAGCGTCACCGTGCCACCGGCCGGCGTGAACTTCACCGCATTGTTGAGAAGGTTGATAAGAACCTGCTTGAGCCGTCGCTCATCTGTTTCAATGGCAGGGAAGGGCGGTACGGCATCAAAGACAAGCCGCACCTGACTCCGCTCCGCCCGACCACGCACAATGGCGAGGCAGTTTCTGCAGACCCGCGCAAAATCAATCGGCTGCGGCGAGAGGGAAAACCCTTCAAGCTCGATGCGGGAGAGATCAAGAATATCATTGACCAGCGACAGGAGATGCGTCCCCGCATGATGAATATCATGCACATAGGAGACATAGCGCCTGTCGCCCAGCGGGCCGAACAACTCGCGCTCCATCGCCTCCGAAAAGCCAAGGATCGCGTTCAGTGGTGTGCGGAGTTCATGACTGATATTGGCGAGAAACTCCGTCTTGGCCTTGTTCTCGCGCTCCGCCGCAGAATAAAGCTGCGCCTTCGCCAGCGCCTGACTAAGCGCGCGTTCCCGCTTGTTTGCCTGAACGCGCATCGCGATAAGGCGGCGGCTGCTCCGCAGGCGGATTTCCATGGCAAGCACACCGATCACGATTGCCTGAATGTTCATGACGGCGAAATGCTGGAAGGCGGGCGTATAGATGGTTGCCGATGTCGCTATCAGCAGCCAGGTCACACAAGCCGCGAGATAAGCTATCAAGAGATGCAAGCGCGACGCGAAGAAAAGACCGGCGCCGACAAAGAGCAGCGCGAAATTGGTCGACTGGTAAATATCCTTTTCGATCCACATATGGAGCGCGGAATTGCCCAGCACGATGGTGAAGACAAAAAGTCCGGCCATCGCGGAATAGGTCACCGGGAGGCGGTCTCTGGAAATCATCACGGCAATCGCAAGAAGTGCGGTGACACCGCCAAGCGCCGCGGTCAGCATGATGCTCCGCGCGGGCTCGCCCAGCATGTTCACATGCAGCAACGCAAAAAATGCATAGAGCCCTGCGAGGAAAAGCGAGATGGGCAGCAGCGAATCCCGGAACATCGTCGCGAGTTCGCGCTGAGCATGATTGTCGGGAAGAGTGGGGTCTTCCTTGGTCGAAAACACGGGCAGGTCTCCGGCATATACGCAAACCAGCCGCCCCACCAATGGCTGTGTTCCCGTTTCTGCTCGGACGATAGATTGCCGTCGTTAACCAATGCTTAATTTGTGTCTCAGCTTCAGCCGCGCCCGCGATAGGGAGCGATACCTTGTTCTGGCGCCCAAACGCCCGCCGGAAGCTTGCCTTTCTGCCAAAATACGTCGATCGGGATGCCGCCACGCGGATACCAATAGCCGCCAATCCTGATCCATTTTGGAACAAGAAGCTCCGCAAGCCGCTTGCCGATAGCAACCGTGCAGTCCTCATGAAAGGCGCCATGATTGCGGAAGGACTGCATGTAGAGCTTTAACGACTTCGACTCCACGAGCCATTTGCCCGGTACATAATCAATGATGATGTGAGCGAAATCCGGTTGTCCCGTCACCGGGCAGATGGAGGTGAACTCGGGCACGGTGAAGCGCGCAACATAGTTGGTGTCTGAATGCGGGTTCGGCACACGCTCCAGAACGGCTTCTTCCGGCGTCGCGGGGATCGCCGTCTCAACGCCAAGCTGCGTAAGTGCTTTCGGCGCGGCCTTGGTCTTCTTTTTCACAGCCATGTCATCCTCCTATGCCGCAACCGGTCCATCATAAACGCAGCCTTCCCGGCAGGAGGCACGATGTACCTCCACCCGGGTGATCTCGGGGAGAGGCCCGGAAAGCGCGTTCCAGATCCAGATGGCAATATGCTCAAGCGTCGGCAGTTCGAGCCCGCTGATCTCGTTGAGAAGATGGTGGTCGAGCTTCTCTCGAACAGCCATAACTTCCCGCTCCACATCCTCGAAATGACGTACGAGGCCCGTATCCGGTGCCGGCTTGCCTGACAGCCAGACGACGACGCGGAAGGAATGTCCATGCATCCGGCGGTTCGGATTGCCTTCCTCCGCATAGGGCAGGAAGTGCGCTGCGTCGAAAAAGAATTCCTTGTAGATCTTCATTACGGGATACCGATCAGCTTGTGTGTCTGGAGGCTGAGCCGCCATTTCGGATGTGCGAGGCAATAGGCCGTTGCCGCACGTGTATTCTCCTCCCGCTTCGGCCCGTCCATCGGTTGCAGGAAGAAATGTCGGAACTCAAACGCCTCGAAGCGCTCCGGCATGGCCTCTTCCTGCGGATAGACGAGCTTCAATTCGTCGCCCCTTGGTTGCACAAGTGCCGCATCTGCCTTCGGGCTGACGCAAATCCAGTCAATGCCTTCAGGCGCGGCGATCGTGCCGTTGGTTTCAATGGCAATTTCAAAGCCGCGCGCATGAAACGCTGCAATCAGCGGCGCATCGAGTTGTAAAAGCGGCTCACCACCTGTGCAGACCACGAAACGGTCTTTGCTTGATCTGCTTGCCCATGTGCGTTCGACGGCTTCTGCCAGCGCCTCGGCATCGCGAAACTTGCCGCCGCCTTCGCCATTCGTACCGACAAAATCCGTGTCGCAAAAGGTACAAACAGCCGTGGCGCGGTCTTCTTCCCGCCCCGACCAGAGATTGCAGCCAGCGAAACGGCAGAACACGGCAGGGCGGCCCGCATGCGCACCTTCACCTTGCAGCGTGTAGAATATTTCTTTCACCGAGTACATGGGCCTTAGCTTTCCGTCGCCACGAAGGCGTCATAGCCCCGCGCGCGCAACTCGCAGGCGGGGCAAATGCCACAACCATAGCCCCAGTCATGGCGATGGGTCCGGTTACCCCGGTAACAGCTATGGCTCTCTTCTATAATGAGATCGACAAGCGGCTGGCCGCCCAGTTCTTCCGCCAGCTTCCACGTCGCCGCCTTGTCGATCTTCATGAGCGGTGCCTCGATGCGGAAGGGCTTGTCCATGCCGAGTGTAATTGCCTGTTCGAGAGCCGAAAGTGTATCGGCCCGGCAGTCCGGGTAGCCGGAGTAATCCGTCTCACACATACCCCCCACAAGCACATGGGCTCCACGCCGATAGCCGAGCGCGGCGGCATAGGTGAAGAAAAGCAAATTGCGCCCCGGCACGAAGGTCGAGGGCAGGCCGCTCTCATCCATTTCGATCTCGACATCGCGCGTAAGCGCCGTCTCACTGATCTGGCCGAGTTCGGTGAGGGAGAGCATATGGTCGGGGCCGAGCTTTGTGCGCCATTCAGGAAAGAGCGCGGGTATCCGTTCCAGCAGGCGCAACCGGCAATCAAGCTCCACCCTGTGCTTCTGGCCATAGTCGAAGCCGACCGTTTCGACTTCGTCATAGCGGGCAAGCGCCCATGCAAGGCAGACAGTCGAATCCTGTCCGCCCGAAAACAGTACGAGTGCCTTTTTGCTTGCCAGTTCAGTCATTTATCAACGCTCCATTCGCGTTGTTGAACAGGAGCCATCCGCTGCCGTCAAGCGGACAAAGAGAAGCCCCGGAAAAGGCTGCTTTTCCGGGGCTTTGCTTGTCATCCTTGACTTCGGATCAGAACGAGTAGGAAACACTCGCCATGATGAAGTCGCGATCATGTGTGGGGTTGTCGAAGCCAGCACCGAAGATGTTGGTGTAGCTCACGCTGCCCCGCCATGTGTTCTGGTAGTCCGCAGAAACACCGACTGAAACCTGCTTCATGCCCTGCAGATAGTTGGCCGTGTTCGGGCCGGGCGAGTTGCCCTGCAGGTCATGGCGCCAGGAAATGCTCGGCGTCAGCGTCAAAGCCGTGCCAAAGGCATTGTTGTAGCTCGGCGCGAAAACGAGACGATAGCCATAGGACATGTCGTCGGCATATTTCGGGGTGGTGATACCGCCCAGCAGTGCCGCGGCACCGGGGTTGGCGATGCCACCTTCCGGGCCAACTCGGTTCAGCGGATGCTTGCTTGCATCCTGAACATAAACAAAACCAGCGTTGAATACGAGGGTCGCCAGATCTGCACGGAAGAACTCCGTGACCGGGTCTGTCGTGCTCCAGAGCTTCACCGTACCGATCTGGCCCTGGATGGCATCCAGTTCGATCATGTGAACCGTATCCTGGTTCGGACCAGCAGGCGCGAGCGGGCTGGCGGGGCCAGCGGACGGAAAGAGAACACCAGTCGCACCCGTGCCGTCGAGCTGCGACGCATTCTGCGCGATATCGGACACGCCGAACGGCATGTCTGGAGAGTAGGAGATTTCACCCGAAATCGCCGTGCCGTCGAGCGTGGTGGCAAAGCTCGCACCCAGCGTCTCGATGGTCGGGAAGCTGTAGAAGTGCTGGAGGCCGTTGGCAGCGAGCACAAATGCGCGCTGATTATCTGTGTCCAGAGGCGACGTACCGCAAGTACCGGCAATCACGCCCCCGACACGATGCCGCACGCAGCAGCCATATCTAGGGGACCCGTTGTGAACCCCAGATAGGGCAGGCGGCTTGTATAGCGAATGGCATAGAGGCCAAAATCGACGCCATCGCCGAGATCTTCGGCATAATATCGCAGAGCCACGCCAAACTGGTCAGTTTCGCTCTCGATGCGATCGCTTGAGCGATGGACCGCGATCGGCACCGCAAGGCTGGGATGCAAATCAGGGTTGTCGATTGCTGCATTCAGCAGCGCTGGCAACGAGCCACGGCCAACAATGTCGTCGGTGGAGAAGAACGAACCTGCCGGATCAAGTTCCGTATATTCATACGAAAACTGCCAGAAAGCCTCGACCGAAAGGTTTGGCGTGAGTGTGGTCGATGCGAAAACCATCGGCATCGGCGTCAGTGCGTCCTTGAGTTCCGCACCTGGCGTACGAATACGTGTAACATCAACGGCCTGGAAGCTGTTGATGCCGCCCTGGATGAACATGCTCTCACCCCAGTTCAGCACCTGCTTGCCAAAGCGGACCGTCGTGAAATGGCCGTCGATATCCCAGTTGCCATAGACGAAGGCATCAAGAACGTCGATGTCGTAATCGAGCTGGTCCTTGGCGTTCGGGTTCAGATCCCGGAACTTGAGGTCATTTTCGGCATAGACGAAGTCGTAAAACGCCGTCGGACGCACGAAGAATCCGTAATTCTCCCATGTGCCCTGAATATCAACAGTCGCCTGCAGCGTCTGGTTGATGAAATCCCACTGGTCGAAGTTCAGGTTGCCGTTATCGGAGTTGATCCCCGTCGCCCGGCCGTCACCATTGCGGCACCCGCCATTAACGAGCGACACCTTCGTGCAATCCCGGCCACTCGCGCGTAGACCGATACCGGCCGACACCGTCGTATCAACCTGCACATTGAGATCGCCAAAAACGAACGAAGCCGCTGAAGCGGACGTAGAAAACAGAAGAGCCGAAGCAAACGCTACGGCAACTGCAGATGCCCCCAACCGATTTTTACGCGAAACCGGTTCGTTCGTGACAGGGGTCATTCCTGTCGATACTATCATTTTTATGGTTCCTCCCAACTGGATGGATTCTTTTGTTGCCTGCCCCGTGACAGCGGCGGATTGGACAATGAGAGCGGCCGGCTCCGCCGGAACCGGCCCAAGTTTGGTGAGGGATGCTGACCTTTGCGAGGATCGAGGAGGGATAACCGCATGGGTCAATCTGTTATGAGTATAAAGATTATAGGTGAGAAACACCTATTAGTAAGGGGAATATACTGAAACGGCA
>JBAYOU010000090.1:0-6101 GCA_041678065.1 Parvibaculum sp.
CTTTGGTCCGGTTACGGACAATGCTGGCGGCATTGCCGAAATGGCGGACTTGCCCGCGGATGTCCGCAAGACGACCGACGCTCTCGACGCCGTGGGTAACACCACAAAGGCTGTCACCAAGGGTTATGCGATCGGTTCGGCGGGCCTCGGCGCGCTGGTGCTTTTCGCTGCTTATACGGAAGACCTGAAGTATTTTGCGGCCAATGCCGACACCTATAGCTACTTCGCTGGCATAAGCCCCGACTTCTCGCTTTCCAACCCCTATGTGGTGATCGGCCTCTTCATTGGCGGCCTTCTGCCTTACCTGTTTGGCTCGATGGGCATGACTGCCGTTGGCCGCGCGGCGGGGTCGGTTGTGGAAGAAGTCCGGCGTCAGTTCAAGGCTGACCCGGGCATCATGGCGGGCACTTCGAAGCCCGATTATGCGCGTGCGGTTGACATGCTGACCAAGGCGGCGATCAAGGAAATGATTATTCCTTCGCTGCTGCCCGTTCTGTCTCCCATCGTTCTCTACTTCATCATCCTCGGTATTGCCGACAAGTCGGCCGCCTTCTCTGCGGTCGGTGCCATGCTGCTCGGTGTGATCGTGACGGGTCTCTTCGTCGCGATCTCCATGACCTCTGGTGGTGGCGCATGGGACAATGCGAAGAAGTACATCGAGGATGGCAATTTCGGCGGCAAGGGCTCTGAGGCTCACAAGGCTGCCGTGACAGGCGATACGGTTGGCGATCCCTACAAGGACACCGCTGGCCCGGCTGTGAACCCGATGATCAAGATCACGAACATCGTGGCTCTGCTTCTCCTCGCGGTGCTCGCGCACTAAGAGAGGCAGCTCTCAAAGAACAAAGCCCCGCAGAGCGATCTGCGGGGCTTTTCGTTTGCTGGTTGTACCGGGCGTGCAGCCAGCGCGACTGGTTCTGTTAGCGGCGGCCGGACGGGTCCGTCGGCATCGCGCCAACCGGATTGTTGAAGCGTCCGAGATTGCCGAAGATCTGGCCGAGCACGGTGAGTTCCTTGCCACGGGTTGGCGTCTTGCGGTCCACGAAATTCACGATCTGGCCGTCTTCAAGTCCGTAATAGGCGACTTCCTCAACCGTTGCTGTGTTCTTGTCGAAATAGACAGCAGCAACCGTGCGCTCCACTTCCTTCGGCTGGAAGAAGGCCAGTGTCTCGAATTTGCTCGCGATGTAATACCAGGCCTCACCTTCAACCGTCGAGATAGTGGAGGGCGAGCCCATGATGGAGCGGACCTGTTCCTTGGAGGCACCGGCCTGCAACTTGGCGAGATCTTCCGGCTCGAAGATATAGCCGCGGTCCACGACCACAGGCTTGACCAGTGGGGCGCAGGCGCCGAGCGTTCCTGCGACCGAAAGGCAGGCTGCGGCGGCTATAAGCCGGGCATGGCGGTGCAAGCGGGGCAGGGTCATGGTACGGGTCTCCTCGGATCTGAAAAACTTCAATCGTTGACCTACCCTTGTCGCCCGGTAAATTCAATCGGCATATGAGGGAGGTTCACTAGGCTACACCGCGAGGATTGAGCGACGCTATGGTATGGAAACGGTTTTTTGGCGGCGCGCCTCGTGATGATGCTCCTTTTGCACTGTACGGGGCCGGCGTGCGGCAGGCCAGATCGCCCGTCTTCTATCTGGAGGGCAAGGTCGCCGACACGGTGGAGGGGCGATTCGAACTTGTGGCGCTCCACACCTATCTCCTGATAAGGCGGCTCCGTCTGGCGGGTGCGCCTGGCAAGGAGACCGGTCAGAAGCTTTTCGACATTTTGTTTGACGATATGGATCAAACGCTCCGTGAAATGGGTGTTGGCGATCTTTCGGTTGGAAAAAAGATCAAGGCGCTTGCCTCTTCCTTCTATGGGCGGATGCAGGCCTATGACAAAGGTCTGGCCGAGGAGGGGGGCGAGTTGGCGCTTGCGCTTGCCCGTAACGTCTATGGTGCTGAAGCGGTAGATGCGCGCAGCTTGGCGCTCGCAGATTATGTACGGCGTGCCGATGCGGCGCTTGAGGCGCAATCAGCGGATGAGATCATTGCGGGGCGCGTCACTTTCGATGCTCCCTTCGCGCCAGAGCTTGGCAAGGCTGGTTAAGATGACAGACAAAATGCAGCCGGAATTTAACCTCTTCATCGCGGCGTCTGATGTTCCGCCCTCCGGCAAAGAACTGCGTTTCGAAGCAGATGAGGCCGCGCGACAGCGCCTTGCCGAGCGCTTCGATATTGTTGAAATCACCCGCCTCGTCGGCACGGCGCAGCTGCGCCCCTATCGCAAGGACGGGCTGACGCTTGAATGCCGCTTTGAAGCGGATCTCGCACAGAATTGCGTGGTCACGCTCGAGCCTGTCAGCGAGCATGTCAGCGAAGAGTTCCGGCAGCGTTATCTTCCGGAAAAAGAAATCGAGCGTGCGGCGCGTGAAGTGCCGGGGTCCGAGCGCGAGATCGCTATCGACATCGAAGCGGATGATGCGCCAGAGCCGTTGGAGGATGGCGGCATCAATATTGGTGAAGCGGTGGCCGAAAGGCTCGCCCTTGCGATGAACCCTTATCCCCGCAAACCGGGCGTGAATTTCGAAACGCAGCCGGGAGAAGAGGGTGACGCTTCGGAAGAGAAGCCGAACCCCTTTGCGGTGCTGGAAAAACTCAAGAAAAATTATTGAGTTGGCGCGATTCGCGGCCAGAAGCAGCTATTGTCTGGGCCTATCAACCCTGTATCTTCGGGACGCGCCCGCGAGCGAGAGCTTAGCGGGGAAGGCAGCATGTACAGGGGGTCTCGCTGGTGACACGGGCTTTGACGATAGCGCTGGATGGAATGGGCGGAGATCATGGTCCGGCGACTGTGATCGGGGGCGCTGATATTGCGCTGATCCGGCATCCGAGCATTCGCTTCGTCATTTTTGGCAATGAAGCTGCCGTCGCACCTGTCCTCGCGAAATATCCGCGTGTCGCTTCCGCGTCCGATTTCGTCCACACGGAAGTTGCCGTGGAGATGGATGACAAGCCGAGCCAGGCGCTTCGTCGCGGCCGCAAGGTGAGCAGCATGTGGCGCGCCATTGATGCGGTGAAAGAAGGCCGTGCGCAGGCGGCTGTTTCTGCCGGTAATACCGGCGCGCTGATGGCGATGGCGAAGGTCATCCTCAAGACGATCCCGAATGTGGAGCGCCCGGCGCTCGCCGCCATCTGGCCGACGGCGCGTGGCGAAAGCGTGGCGCTTGATCTTGGTGCAACAGTGGGGGCTGACGAGCATCAGCTCGTGCAATTCGCCGCGATGGGCGAGGCCTTTGCGCGCGTCCTCTTCAGTTTGAAGCAGCCGACAATCGGCCTTCTCAATATTGGTGAGGAAGAGGTCAAGGGTACAGAGAATGTGAAGGGCGCTGCGCAGATGCTGCGCGAATCGCATCTCGCCAGCCAGTTTCACGGTTTCGTCGAAGGTGACGATATCGCCAAGGGCACGGTCGATGTTGTGGTGACGGATGGTTATACCGGCAATATCGCCCTCAAGACGGCGGAGGGCACGGCGCGGCTCGTGGTTGATTATCTGCGTCAGGCGATGGCGAGTTCTTTTCTGTCGCGCATTGGATATGTTTTCGCGCGCAGCGCCTTCAAGGTGCTTTCGAGCAAGCTCGATCCGCGTGCATCCAATGGTGCGCTCTTTCTTGGCCTGAATGGCCTTGTCGTAAAGAGCCATGGCGGCACTGACGATGTGGGCTTTGCTTCCGCAATAGATGTGGCTGTGGAAGTGGCCTCCGCTGATCTTGTGGCGAAGATCGAAGCTGATCTCGACAAGCTGAAGCAGCTTGGCGGGGCTGGCGATAGTGAAAAAACAAAAATCCCCGAATCCGAGGCTGTGTTGTCGTGAGTGTTATCCGAACTGTAGTGGCCGGCGTTGGCAGCTATCTGCCTTCGCGCGTGATGACGAATGATGATCTCGCAAAGATCGTCGATACAACCGATGAATGGATTGTCGAGCGCACCGGCATTCACAATCGTCATATCGCTGCGGATGATGAACTGACCTCCGACCTTGCACTTGCGGCAGCGAAGGCGGCGATTGCCGATGCCGGGATCGACGCTCAGGAGATCGATACGATCATCCTGGCTACCACGACACCGGATTACACCTTCCCGGCAACGGCGACGACCGTTCAGGCTGCGCTCGGTATCCATCATGGTGCGGCCTTTGATATTCAGGCCGTTTGCTCCGGCTTCGTCTATGCGCTGACGGTGGCCGACACTTTCATAAAGACCGGCCAGTCGAAGACGACGCTGGTGATCGGTGCGGAAACTTTCTCGCGTCTGCTCGACTGGACAGACCGGACGACATGTGTGCTCTTCGGCGACGGGGCTGGCGCTGTGGTCGTAAAGGGCGGGGCAGGGTCGGGAACCAATGCGGATAAGGGCATTCTGACTGCCCATCTCCATTCTGATGGTCGCTACAAGGACAAGCTCTATGTGGATGGCGGCCCGTCTTCAACCGGCACGACGGGCCATGTGCGGATGGAGGGCCGGGAGGTTTTCCGCCACGCGGTCGTGAATATCGCCGAGGCCATTACCGAGTCGCTGGAAGCAACGGGACTGACGATTGAAGAGATCGACTGGTTTGTTCCTCATCAGGCGAACAAGCGCATCCTTGATGGCACGGCGCGGCGGATCGGCCTGCCGCCTGAAAAGGTGGTGATGACGGTGGGCGACCACGGCAATACATCTGCCGCCTCCGTACCGCTTGCGCTAGACCGGGCCGTGAAGGACGGGCGGATCAAGCGCGGAGAGCTCGTGCTACTGGAGGCGATGGGTGGTGGCTTTACCTGGGGGTCGCTGCTGTTCAGGTTTTAGGTTAAGTCGCAGAGATGTGAGTTTCCGCGAAATTAGCGGATATCCTGAATCTCTTACCTAAGAGAAATGAGCCATCCCGTTGATATTGACGGGTTTCAAGGCTCGCAATAGGCTTCGGGTCAAACTGCAGAGGTGGAGGCCATGGGGGACACTGTTACGCGTGCTCATTTGAGTGAGGCGGTCTATCAGGAAGTCGGACTGTCACGGAACGAGTCGGCGGAGCTGGTTGAACTCGTGCTGGCGGAGATTTCCAACTGTCTGGCTCAGGGCGACACGGTAAAGCTCTCGTCTTTCGGGTCTTTTTCCGTGCGCAAGAAGGGCGGTCGCATGGGCCGTAACCCGAAGACCGGAGAGGAAGTTCCGATCAAACCGCGGCGCGTTCTCGTGTTTCGACCGAGCCATGTTCTCAAGGAGCGCATCAACAGCGCGCTCAACGGCAAGCAGGCCGCGGCGGATTGAGTTCAGGGATAGTGGAACGCTTCAGAACCGCTTCGTGTTGAGATAACGGATCGGGGAAGACAAGCAGAGGCTTAATTTGTCTGTACAAAAGTCACCGGATGCCTTTCGGACCATCAGCGAGGTCGCGACCGAGCTTGATGTGCCGCAGCATGTGCTCCGGTTCTGGGAGAGCAAATTCAGCCAGATCCGCCCGCTGAAGCGTGGCGGCGGGCGTCGCTATTACCGCCCCGAAGATGTGGACCTGCTGCGCGGCGTCCGTACGCTTCTCTATAAAGACGGCTACACGATCAAGGGCGTTCAGAAGGTCTTTCGCGAGCAGGGCGTGAAATTCGTCGCAGAGACAGGGCGTGGCACGGTGGATGCTTCGCTTGCGGAGCTTGCCCGCGAGGCTGTGGAACGCAGCGAACAGGAAGAGCGTGAGGCGCCCATGCGGCCCGTCAGCGCCACTGGCCGCAAGCGGCTCGAAGCTATTCTCGAGGATCTCGTTTCACTCAAGGACGAGATTGACGAGACGCTCTGGGAGAGCGAGGACGAAGAGGGCTGAGCGCGGGGCTCCGGCTCCAAGCCTTCACCACAATCGCGCGAATCGGCAATGAAGGGGGGCGGAACCTCCGTGGGACGTTCCGTGGGACTTTTCGTCGCCGATGAGCCTCGATCAGCCCTGATTAGCCCCTTTCGGCCTATCCAGCGCTTTTAGTGCTTGCGGAAAAATCCAAGGATATATAAGGGTTTCGGCGTTCGGAGCGTAGCGCAGCCCGGTAGCGCACTTGTCTGGGGGACAAGGGGTCGTGGGTTCGAATCCC
>JBAYOU010000091.1:0-6019 GCA_041678065.1 Parvibaculum sp.
ATCATCGGCTCACCGCTTGCCTGCATCAGGCGGTCTTCGCTCGTCATGCTCTTCGTGGAACCGCTTATGATGTCTCTCCCCGGCGGATTTGACGAAGGCGAGCCTCCGTTCCGCATCCTCTTCTTATCACCACGCCGCTCCCCTGGGCGTCGATTTTGTGTAGGCCACGCCGCTTGGCCCTTCAAGTGAAAGATGTTTCATTTTCCGGCGAGTACGGACAATGCGCGAGCCCGACCGGAAAAGAAAAAAGCCGCTCGGGAGGGGGGAGTCCCGAGCGGCCACAGCTTGTCGCTGATCTTGTTGACTCACCCCGAGGGGGAAGGGGTTGGCCCGGCTCCCCCAATCTATCCCGGTGGGGCTGGGGGGCTGATGAAACCGGAACGTCGCAAGGAACCGGGCCAGTGAGGCAACGGTGATAAGATGGACGGGTAGTGTGGCTGGCGAAGGGCTGAAACAAGGCAATATTGTGGATTCATCGTACACGGCCCGCCCAACAGAAAGCCGCAGAAAACCTTGTCTTTTCTTGGTGCCAGACGTGTTCGTTTGACCGTCCTTATGTCATGCTGCTGCCATGCCATGCACGATGTGTGTGTTACTGAACCAAAGAAGAAGAAGGGCCGACCGGCATGACAGACAGGCCGTTTGACGGAACCAGCAGGAAGAATGACGTAACGCCGCTGAGCCTCATTCCGGCCACGCCATCGGCCCCCGCGCCGAGGGAGACCGAAATCTTCTTCAATCGCGCCGAGCTTGACGCCATCCTCTCCGTCTATGGGCGCAAGGTCGCCGAAGGCGAATGGCGCGATTATGCGATGGGCGCCTCGAAAGACACTGCGGTATTCGCCGTTTTCCGGCGCACCAGCGAGATACCCCTCTATCGTATAGAGAAGCATCCAAAGCTTGCGCGCAAGCAGGGTGCCTATAGCGTCATTGCTGCAAGCGGCCAGATATTGAAGCGCGGACATGAACTGGCGCAGGTGCTGCGCATATTCGAGAAGCGCAAGTTTCGCCTTGTTGATGATTGAGCGCGGACAGGGTCTGAAATGCAAAAAGCCCCGGCATCGCTGCCGGGGCTTTGTTGTTTGTGCCGTTTATGCCTAGTTGCGCTGCGTGCCGAGGAACTGCAGCAGAAACATGAACATGTTGATGAAGTCGAGATAGAGCGAGAGAGCGCCCATCACGGCCTTCTTGCCAGCGGCAGCAACGCTGTCGCCTTCATAGTACATGCCTTTGATGCGCTGCGTGTCATAGGCGGTGAGACCCGCGAAGATCAGCACGCCGAGCACCGAGATCGCAAACTGCAACGCCGAGCTCTGCAGGAAGATATTCACCACCATCGCGATGATGATGCCGATCAGACCCATGAACAGGAACGAGCCCATTCCGGTCAGATCACGCTTCGTCGTGTAGCCATAAAGGCTGAGCGAGCCGAAGGCGGCCGCCGTCACGAAGAAGGTTGTGGTGATGCTCTCGCCCGTGAAGACGAGGAAGATCGAAGAGAGCGAAAGTCCCATCACCGCCGCAAAGGTCCAGAAGATCATCTGGGTGGCAGCGAGGCTGAGCTTCTGGATGCCGAAGCTCAACACGAGAATGAAGGCGAGCGGCGCGAGCATGACAACCCAGCGCAACGGGCTCGTATAGAGCGTTTCACCAAAGCTCGTGAGCAGCGGACCGCCCGCCGTTTCCTGCACAGCGGCTGCATAGGCGAAATAGGCGACCAGCCCGGTCAGGGCGAGAGCGCCTGCCATATAATTGTACACGCTGAGCATATAGCTCCGCAGGCCCTGATCGATTGACATGTCGGCGGCAGCGCCGAGCCGTGTCTGATGGAGCCGTTCCTGATCGTAATTCGCCATAGATACGCACCCTCCTTGGTGTGTGCTTGCACATATATTGGCCGACGGCTGTGCTAATTCAAGCAAAACCGGGCCTCAGAGCGCCCGCTCACAAAGGCTTGATCGTGGAAGCTGCGTCTCGCGGAGGTCTAATCAACCCGCAAGACAGGGGCCGCAGGCATGGAAAGCGCCCGCCATGTGCCCATGAGACCGAGCATGACCGTGACGAAGGCAGCCCCGACCACGGTTAATGCAAGCGTACCGGGCAGGAAGTGCCAGGGAAGCTCCATCAACACCGTCACCACCACCCAGGCCGCGATCGTGCCGGCAAGGGCCGCGACCAGCGCCGTGGCGAGACCGAGCACCGCATATTCTCTTACATAGATGCCGAGAATGCGTGCGCGCGTGGCGCCCAGCACCTTCAGCACCACGGCATCACGCACACGCGAACGGAAGCCAGCCGCCATCGCCCCTGCAAGCACGAGAATCCCGGCAACAAGCGTAATGCCGCCCGTGGCCCGCACGGCGACCGCGAAATTGCCGAGAAGTTCGTTCACCGCTTCCAGCGCCTCGCGGACGCGAACAGAGGTGATGTTGGGGAAAGCCGAGGTCACCTCCCGCTCCAGCGCCTCTTCAGCAAGCGGCCCGCCATTCATCTCGACAGTCGCCAACACCGTATGGGGCGCGGCAGACAGAAGCCCCGGCGAGAAGACCAGCACAAAATTGATGCCGAGATTGGTCCAGTCGATCTGGCGCGTATTGGCAATCTCCGCCGTGATTTCCCGGCCAAGCACATTGATCGTGATGGTGTCGCCGACATCGACGCCGAAACCTTGCGCGAGTTCTTCCGAGAAGGAAACAAGCGGCGGGCCGGAATAGTCACCCGGCCACCAGCTTCCCCGCACCAGCGACGAGCCTTCCGGTAACTCCGCCGAATAGGTGATGCCCCTGTCGCCGCGCAAGGCCCATTGCGCTTCCTGCGCCACGGTGAGCTGATCGGAGGGAACACCATTCACGGCAGTAATCTTGCCGCGCAGCATGGGCACGCGGTTGAAGCCCGTTACATCGTCCCGCGCCACGACAAGCGTTTCCAGCGCATCAACCTGATCCGGCTGCACATCGACGAAGAAGAAGGCGGGTGCGCGATCCGGCAGGTCGCGCGTGATCTCGCCTGTGAGATTGCCATTGATGAGCGACACGGTAACGAGCAGCGTGAGGCCGAGACCGAGCGACAGCACAACGGCAGGCGTCGGCGCACCGGGGCGATGAATATTGGCAAGCGCAAGCCGAAGCTCAGGCGAGCGCAGGCGCGGTGCCCATGCCGCAAGCGCCATGATGCCGCGCGCCGCAATTGAAAGAAGGATAAAGACGCCCGCCGCTCCCATCACGAACCAGACGGCAAACAGACGTTCTTCGGCAAGGGCAATGGCAAGCCCCGCAAGCAGCGCAAGCGTTGCCGCCGTCGCCGCCATGTAACCAGCGCGCGGGAAGCGCCGCACCGGCGCAATGAGATCGCGGAAAAGGCTCGTTGCCGGAATCTCACGCGCCCGCGCAAGCGGCCAGATTGCAAAGGCAAGTGCAGTAAGAACACCATAGGCCGCAGCAAGGAGAAGCGGCCCGCTATAGATGCCAAGCTCTGCCGGTACGGGGATCATGTCGCCCGCCACCACCTCCACGATGAAAGGCATGGTCGCCCCGATGAGAAGGCCGATGACAATGCCCCCCGCCGCAAGCGCCATGACCTGCAACAGATAAAGCCGGAAGATGAGCGCGCCGGGCGCACCGAGACATTTGAAAATCGCAATCGTCGTGCGCTTGCCATCAATATGCGACTTGACCGCATTGGCAACGCCGACACCGCCAACCACAAGCGCCGTCAATCCAACCAGCGACAGAAAGAGCGCGACACGTTCGACAAAGCGGCGTACGCCCGGCGCGCTGTCGCTTCTGTCCTGCACGCGCCAGCCCGCATCGGGAAAGCGTTCGGTGAGCGCCGCCGTCCATGCCGCAATATCGGCGGGCGAGCGGGCAGTATCACCCAAGCGAATGCGGTAGTGATATTCGACGAGGCTTCCCGGCTGAACGAGGCCCGTACCCTCCAGCGCATCAAGCGAAATCATTGCGCGCGGACCAAGCGCGAAACCATCCGACACGCGGTCCGGTTCCTTCACAATGGTCGCGCGAAGATCGAACTCCTGTTCGCCGATCCGCACGGCATCACCAACTTCCACGCCAAGACGCGAGAGAAGGTTGGCCTCGACCACAAGACCCGGCCTGCCATTGCGGGGCTGCAATGCTTCTTCAAGCGGCTGCTCAGGCGAAAGCGACACGCGCCCATAAAGTGGATAGGCACCATCAACCGCCTTCAACTCCGCCAGCGTCTGCCCACGCGCTGCATTCTCATCGGCGCTCCGCGCCTCATTTATTTCGGCGCTCCGCGCCATGGCACGCATTTCGGCGGAGGACGTCACCTCTGCGTCGCGGGCAAACCAGGCGCGTTCTTCCGCGCTCGCCTCGCGATGGATGAGACGGATGCTGACATCACCGCCAAGAATATCCTGCCCGCCCTCGGCAAGGCCGCGTGTCAGTGCCGCCGAGACGGAGCCGACACCTGCAATCGCCGCAACCCCAAGCGCAAGACAGGCGATGAAAACGCGAAACCCTCTGATGCCGCCGCGCAATTCGCGCCGCGCAAGCCGGGCGGCAAGCACAAGGGAGGCCGCCTTGTCGCTCATGCGGGTGCTCCCGCCTCGATCCGCTCCACAAGACCATCACGCAACCGGACAACCCGGTCGCAACGTGCTGCCAGCGCCTCGTCATGGGTGATGAGAACGAGCGTTGCATTGCGGCGCGCATGAAGATCGAACATCAGTTCGACAATCTCATGGCCCGTTGATTGATCAAGATTGCCGGTCGGCTCGTCCGCCAGCAGAATTTCGGGATCGCCCGCGACAGCGCGCGCCAACGCAACGCGCTGCTGCTCGCCACCTGAAAGCTGCCCCGGATAATGCGTGAGGCGATGGCCGAGGCCGACAAGCTTCAGCTCCTCCTCCGCCCGGTCGAACGCATCCGCCCTGCCCGCAAATTCAAGCGGAATGGCAACATTTTCGAGCGCCGTCATGGTGGGAATGAGGTGGAAAGACTGAAAGACAATGCCTATGTGATCGCGGCGGAAACGGGCAAGTTCATCCTCACCCAGCTTCGTGAAATCGGCACCCGCGCAAATCACCCGGCCTGAACTTGGCCGTTCAAGACCGGCAAGCACCATCAGAAGCGTCGATTTGCCGGACCCGGAAGGACCAACAAGACCCGCCGTCTCGCCCTTCGCGATACGAAGATCAATGCCCTTGAGAATATTGACCGGCCCCGCAGTGCTCGGCAGGCTGAGTTTCACACTGTCGAGTTCGATAATTGCGTCGGTCAAAAAATCGCCTTCCCTGTGCTCTTGTCTGGGTCGCCTTCTCCGGCGAGCGGATGGAACATTAGGCCCCGGAAGCGGGAATGAAAACGGCGCAGGGAAGAAGCTCCCGGCGACACTTGAAACAAAGCCGGCGACACTTGAAACAAAAGTGAGTTACCTCATGCGATATGGCCACGCGGCTTCGCTTTGCAAGTTCTTCTTCTGCGCGGCATTTCTCTTTGCCGTCGCCCTCACCTCACCCTCTTTCGCAGCGGGGGAGAATGGTGGGGCGGAAGAGAAAACCTCAAGGGAAATCACCGTTGTTGCGCTCGGAGACAGCCTCACAGCAGGCTATCTGCTCGGCCCCTCCGAAGGTTTTGCAGACCGCCTGCAAGCGGCCTTGCATGAGGCCGGTCACGACAATGTGAAAGTCCTCAATGCAGGTGTTTCAGGCGATACGAGCGCGGGCGGCCTTGCCCGGCTCGGCTGGGCGGTCGGGCCGGAAGCTGATGCGGTGATTGTGGAGCTTGGCGCGAATGATGCATTGCGGGCCATCAACCCGGACCTTACCCGCAAGAACCTCGAAGAGATCATCACCCGGCTCAAGGCGCGGGAACTCCCCGTCCTGCTGGCGGGCATGCTCGCCCCGCCCAATCTCGGGCGGGACTATGGCGAGGCCTTCAACTCGATCTATCCGGACCTCGCAAGCAAACATGACCTCATCCTCTATCCCTTCTTCCTTGAAGGCGTGGCGGGAGAGCGCGGCCTCAACCTAGCAGACGGC
>JBAYOU010000092.1:0-6003 GCA_041678065.1 Parvibaculum sp.
GATGAGCGCGGCGGTGATTGCGAGGACTTCGCGCTGGAAAAACGCCGCCTGCTGATCGAGCGCGGCTGGAAGGCAGAAAATCTGCTCATCTCCGTGGTGCGTGAATGGAATGGCGATGGGCATGCCGTCTTGCTGGTGAAGTCTGATCGCGGCGAGTTCGTGCTTGATAACAAGAACTGGGAAATCGCCGTCTGGTCTGACACGCCCTATCAGTGGATCAAGCGCCAGTCGGAAGAACGCCCCTATATCTGGGTCAATCTCGACGCGAAGGCCGCGCGTATGGCCACAAGGGAAACGCTGCTCCCGCCGCTTGGCGTACCGGCACCCTTCCTTGCTGCGATCGAGAAAACATCTCCCGCCGTGACACTACGACCGGGAACAGAGGAAGGTCGGACCGCGGCCGGATCACTACCTGAGGAGGTCCCGACAGCCGCGATCAACTGACCTGCCGACCGGGTTCCGCCGCCCCCAACTCGGAACCTGGTCCTGTCGAGGCCGGTCCTGTCGCGCCCCCCGCGGCAGGGCCGGTTCTTTTTCGTCAACCCAAAAGAAAACGGCGCCGCAAATTGCGGCGCCGTATTCCCCATCCGAAGAGAGAAGCCTCAGCGGCCCTTCCACTGCGGCTTGCGCTTCTCGGCGAAGGCACGCGGGCCTTCGATGAGGTCTTCGCTCTTGAAGAGCGCGCCCACAGCGGGATAGTGGCCTTCGATGGCCTTTTTCAGATTGGCTTCATCAAGACCTTGATAGACCGACTCCTTGGAAGCGCGGATCGACATGGGTGAGCATTCCTCGATCATCTTCGCCCAGCGCTTGGCTGCCGCGATCAACTCGCCTGCCGGCACAACTTCGTTCACGAAGCCAAGTTCCTGACCTTCCTTCGCAGGAACCTGACGGCCTGTAAGGATCATGCCCATGGCGCGCTTCACGCCGATCTGGCGCGGCAGGCGGTGGAGGCCACCCGCAAGCGCCGCAAGACCGACCTTCGGCTCCGGCAGCGCGAAAACAGCATTCTCGGATGCAATGATGAGGTCGCACGCAAGCGCAATCTCAAAACCGCCACCCATCGCCACACCGTTCACCGCCGCAATAACCGGCTTGTTGAGGTCGTAGCGCGCGGTAAGGCCTGCAAAGCCCGACTTCGGCACTTCGATCTTGTTGCCTTCCGCCTGCCAGCGAAGGTCGTTACCTGCGCTGAAAGCGCGATCACCTTCACCCGTGATGATGGCAACCCAGAGGTCATCATCCTTCGCAAAATCATCGAACACTTTCTCGAGTTCGAAATTTGCGGGCGGGTGCAGCGCATTCA
Source organism: Parvibaculum sp. (assembly GCA_041678065.1). Taxonomy (GTDB): domain Bacteria; phylum Pseudomonadota; class Alphaproteobacteria; order Parvibaculales; family Parvibaculaceae; genus Parvibaculum. Next base: position 1,307 of record JBAYOU010000092.1, read on the forward strand.
TGCGCTCCGGCCGGTTGATAGTAACGACGAGCACATGCCCGTCACGTTCGGTCTTGCAGAATTCGGTCATCAGGCGCTTCCCGTTAAGTATGTGTTAACTGCGTCTTTCCGCAGCTTTCCACGCTTGGAGGGAATTTGCCCGCTCAATACGACATGAGCAAGCGCTGTCGTGTTGACCTTGCGGTAACCAAATTTGATTAAAAATGACCGGACCAATTCCATCAGGAAGCGGCACATGCCGCATGTGAACGACACCATGGCGTATCCAGCAGAAGCATCCGCAGGGAATTTCACCGAAAACGCAGCCGACAGCCGGCAACGCTGGGTGCTGAAATATGGGGACAAGGTTTATGGCCCCTACAGCTTTGAGGCAATGAAGGGCTATGTCGCGGAAGGCCGCGTGGCAGAGCACAGTCTGCTCGCGCCGGAAGGCACCCCCGCAGGCGCGAGCATGTGGCGCTATGCCATCGACATTCCGCTTTTCGCACCGCTTTTTGTCTCATCAGAGGAGGCATCTCCCGCCGGAGAGCAAGAAGCCCTGACCAGCGATCAAACGGTCGAACAGCCTGAAGAAGATATCGCCGCCATAACAGAGTTCACCCCCACCGTGCCGCAGCCCGAAAAGGCGAATGAGCCGGAGGTTTCCTACGGTCCCGGCAAGGGCCAGGTGGAGCGCCGCCGCCAGCCGGAGACGGCAAACTTCATCATCGTGATGGATATCAAGGCGCGCTTCGCAGGGCCGCTTGAACAGGCGATCATGTCGCTCGGGCCGGCTTACAAACTCGCGCCGAATGTGTGGTGTGTGAACACGGATGCAACTGCAGCCGGGCTGCTCAACGATCTGAGCCAGCATATCGGACGCACGGACACGATGTTCATCGCGGACACAACACGCGATCGAACGGCGTGGAGTTCCATGGGACCGGAAGTGGATGCGAAGATCCGCCGTGTCTGGCGCCGCACTTACTGACACCCTCCGGGAAGTTTTGCTGGCTTGCGCGGTGGCCAGACCCCCATAGGGGTGTTATCGTTTTCCCGTCGATGATCCGGGGGCCTTCGGTAAATAGCTGAAGGCCTTTTTGCTTGTCGGCCTGAACACTCACCCAACAGAAAGGCAGGACAATGGCAGCGAAGAACGGCGACAAGGTGCGTGTCCACTATACCGGCACCTTGAGTGATGGATCGGTTTTCGACTCCAGCCGCCAAGGCGACCCTATCGAGTTCGCGATTGGCGACCATATGGTGATCGCAGGTTTCGAGAATGCCGTTCTCGGCATGGAACCGGGCGACACGAAGAACTTCACAATCGCTTCCGCAGAGGCTTATGGCGAACACGATCCGCGCCTTGTGCAGGATGTACCGCGCGCCGAGCTTCCACCTGAAATGACGCCGCAACCAGGTATGCGCCTCACCGCGCGTGGTCAGGATGGTCGCGAGATCGGCCTTGTCATCACCGATGTCACAGACGAAGCGGTGCGCCTTGATGCGAACCACCCGCTTGCTGGACAAGACCTCACTTTCGAGATTCAGCTCGTCGAAATCGCGGCCTGATACTTCTCAAGGCCGCCTGAGGGGCAATCGATGCGTCCTGATCGTCTCGATGGAAAGCGTCGAGACGTCAGGCTCGAAATCGATTGCCTCATCCCGCGCATTTGATGCCCTATGCGCCGCCCCACCCGGCCGGGCGAGCGGCAGCTTCATATTTGAAGGGGGCACCAACTGAGGGGGCGCTGCTTCGGTAACCGCTTCGGCAGTATCTTCGTCGCCTGTGGGCGCTTCCTCGGCAAGCGCTTCAACTCCAACATCACCGGCAAGATCCGTCATGATGGCGTCCGCGCGGCGCCAGCGGAGCACCAGCGGCGCGGCGAGCGCGCTCGCATCAGCACAGCGCGCTGACGACGTCTCCCCGCGATCACAAAGTACCGTCGCTCGGATAAGCTCAAGCTGGAACAGGGAGCGTCGCAGAAACTCCGGGAAGAGCCCGCCTGCCTGCGCGGCCTTCACGAGCGGCAGATAGGTTGCGCAATCCGTCTGCTGCCTCTCCTGAATTTCAGCAAGGCGCACCGCACTTTCCGTTCCCGGTTGCGGTGCCGCCTCACAGAGACGCCACATCAGTTCCGCCGTTGCATGGTCATAAAGAAGGATAAGCCCGCGTGCCTTGTCCGGCAGCGCCGCATAATGTTGCGATATAGCCTCCGGTGCCCAACTGCGAAATGCATCGAGAAAGACGACGATATCGACAGGCTTGGTGGGCGCGGGACGATAAGGCTCCTGCTGCGCCGCTGCGGGCAGCTTCGCGCCTTTCGTTAAAAAGGAATATTCACGCGCAAGGGCAAGGTCCGGCGTTCCATCCGCCCGGGAAGGGATAAAAAGGAACTGCACACCGAGCGGTCGTTCCTCGACATGGAAATAGGCGTCGCGGCCTCCCCCATCTGCCGGACGAAGCGCGCCTTGTGCATCACCCTCACCTGCCGCAGCGCGCTCCCCGTTAAGCGCATAGACAGAACCAGAGGCGAGAGTGAGTTTTCCGACGACACGCCTTTCGACTTCGCTGAGGACGAGTGACATGCCCGCCGCATCACCAATACCGTCATAGCTGCCTGAGAACTCCGCGGCATAAAGAGGGGTCACGTTGATAACAGAAGCCGCAGCAAGCAGAAGCAGCGCGAATATCATCCGCGCTGCCTGCTGCGTCTGCGTCGCCACACGATGCGCGGCTTTGCCCCAATTCATCTCTATGCGTTTCTCCGCAGCCCCCACTCGGAGAAGGCTTTACCTGCCCTTGAAGTTGGGTGAGCGCTTCTCGACAAAGGCCATCATGCCTTCTTTCACATCTTCCGTCCGCATCAGCGGCAGCAGTTGCAGATAGACGTGATGCACATGCTCGGGGAAAGGTTCATTCAACCCCATGCGCATCATCCGCTTTGCAGCCCGCACGGCGAGCGGCGCATTTGCCGCAATCTCTGCCGCAACGGCCCGCGCACGCGCCATCAACTCACTATCTTCCACGACTTCCGAGGCGAGCCCCCATGCAACGCTTTCTTCCGCATTCAGCGTGCGTCCGGTGAAGATGAGTTCCGCCGCCCGCGACCAGCCGACAAGACGCGGCAGATACCACGTCCCGCCCGATTCGGGCAGGAGCCCGCGCTTGCAGAAGGCTGCGGCGAATTTGGCTGACTTGCTCATGATGCGGATATCGCACCCAAGCGCCGTATCCATGCCATAGCCGGCGGCACCGCCATTCACAGCGCAGATGGTAGGCGTTTCCATTTCCTGCAACACGGTCGGCGGCGTGTTCTTGAGGTCAAGCGTGGTGGAGGTCACGCCACCGCTCGAACCGATGGCAAGGCCGCCGCCCTGTGTCTGCGCCCGAAGATCAAGTCCGGCGCAGAAGGCACGCCCTGTACCCGTGAGAATAACGCAGCGCACTTCAGGGTCGGCATCCGCTTTCTGGAGGCGCTTGGTGAGCTGGTCCAGCATCGGCCCCGAAATCGTGTTCATCCGGTCCGGCGCATTAAGCGTGATCGTCGCGATATGGTCCGCGACCTCATAGAGAACTTCCTGCGGCTCAGATTGCGCGGATTGTGCCTGGCTCATATTTCCCTCTCCTGCAGACTTTTTGTGGAATGATTATGCGGGCACATTACCGGATAAATTCAGCCGCAAGTAGCCTCACCCTCCGGCCCAAACCAGGGATGACGAAGAAAATCCCCCTCGCCTATGCCAAGGTGTCGGGAGAGCCCGCCATTAATTTCGAGAATGCCGTTTACCGGCTCGCCCGAGACATGAACATCAAGTGTCTCCGGCTCTGTCATTTCGGCGATGCGCGCGATCCGCCCATCCGCCGCAATGAAAATCATGTCGAGTGGCAGAAGCGTATTCTTCATCCAGAAGGCTGCTGGCACGCAGGCGCGGTGGAAGAAGAGCATTCCCGCATTCTCGGGCAGTTCGGTACGGAACATCAGCCCCTTCTGCTGCTCCTCCGGGGTCAGCGCCAGCTCGATCACGAATGTATGAACGGCACCGCTCTTGGTCTCGATCACTGCTCGGCGCAGATCATCTTCATCGCACCCGACAAGCGCGAAGGTGAAAATGAAGATGAGGAGAAAGGAAGCCGGCCGCATCAATCGATCCGCTTCAAGCCCGTGCGGTATTTCTTCCAGTTCTCGACATAATGGTCTGCCGAGAGGCGCAGCGCCTCGGCTGTTTCCTTGTCGAGCGTACGGACGATCTTGCCGGGCGAACCAAGCACCATCGAATAATCCGGTATCTCCTTGTTCTCGGCGATAAGCGTATTCGCTCCGATGAGGCATCCTTTGCCGATCTTCGCGCCATTGAGGATGATGCTGCCAATACCGACAAGACTCCCCGCGCCAATGGTGCAGCCATGCAGCATCACCATATGGCCAATGGTCACGTCGCGCTCGATGGTCAGCGGCGAGCCGGGATCGGTGTGAAGCACGGACCCGTCCTGCACATTTGAGTTCTCGCCAATGGTGATGAGTTCATTGTCGCCGCGAAGCACCGCACCGAACCAGACGCTGGCATTCTTCTGAAGCTTCACATTGCCCATCACTTCCGCATTGGGCGCGATCCAGTATTCCCCCTCGGGCGGCAGGATCGGCTTTGTATCTCCAATGGCATAAACAGGCATGGTGCCCCTCCTGAAGCTGATTGTTTTGCCGGGACTATGACAC
>JBAYOU010000093.1:0-5995 GCA_041678065.1 Parvibaculum sp.
GCGGAGAGGGCCACTTGCCGGGGAATCAAAGGGATAACAAGTTACAAGGGCAAGCCCGCCAGCCGTCTGAGGATTTATGTGTGAATTGCCTGAATGAACGACGCGGCTCTGCTGTACCTTGTAAGTAAATTTCCTTCCATCCATCACTGTGACTATGACGGGCTCGTCATTTTTGAGATCACGCAGAATTGAAAAATGCGTATCGCGATGCGCAGCGATGACGGGAGTTCCACCGCTGCCGGGAAGAGGTGAGTCGGCGAGATGCCCCGGACCAAAGGCAAGCGCTTCACCGCTGCTGTTTGAAAGAACGATGCGGCTTTCGCCCAGCGAAGGGAACTCGAGTTTTGCCACCGGCCAAGCATCAGCCCAGTACCAGGCTTTATGCGGCTTTCTGTCTTTGAGCGTTTTTGTCCAGGCGCGTTCCAGAAGCACCTGTGCGAGTTCTGCTTTCGCCTTGATGTAGAGGCCGTGCCCGAGTTGCCATGTGCCAAAAGCACCAAGGAGAAAAAGCGCGGCGGCCCCGAGAAGTGCCGTCGCATTTTTCCTTAAAGGTAGTGGCATGGCTTCCCTCACATCACGATTCAGCGCGTCGCCGTTGCACCCACAATAGAAGGGCAAGTGCGGCTGCGAGCAGAAGCGCGACAAGCCCGTTTCGGATCAGCGCCGGAGCATCCGTTGCTGTCTGGGGGAGGGCGAGGCTGGTTGCCGCCGTCTCGGCGGCTGGTGTCGGGGCTGCGGCGAGTGCAAGCGGCGTATGTCCGGCCGCGAAGCGTGCCTTGACCGCATGTCCGGTTGGCGCACCGAATACCTTCTCATATTCCCACCCTTCCGGGAGGTTCACGGGCATGTTCTTCTGCGTCAGCTTTTCGCCTTCGGGGCGCGACGGCGTGACGTCGATTGCGACAAGGCTGGTGCGACGGCTGACAAGGTGATGTTCGAGTGCGACTTGCAGAATCTCGTCATCATGTGCGTTCCAGTTGCCAGCAATGCGGGCATCGGCTTCAAGCTGCTCAATCTTGCGGCGCGCCCATAGTTTGCCAATGCCGGGGCGTGTTTCGCCCGCACTGATCGGCATATTCACCTTCCATGGCTTGCCCGCGACTTCGCCTTGCAGGGTGAGTGTTCCTTTTGCTTCCGCCATGCGGGCGGAGAGGATGATGGGTTCGCCCTTGTAGAGATCGGGGATGGAGTTCGGCCAGGTTTCCGTCTTGCGTCCATCCGGCCATGTCGCGATGATGTTTGTCATGATCGGGTTTTCGAGCTTCTCGAAAAGCTCGCTCATGCGCGCCGTCAGCTGCTCTTCGGAGCCGATATGGGTGAAGGTGCCGCGACCGGCCTCGGCCGCGCGTGTCATGAAGTAGCTGTTGGGTGCGGAACCGATACCAACGGTAAAGAGCCGCGAGCGCCCAAGGCCGGCTGTGATCTCGGTGAAAAGCTCCCGCTCGTTCGAAATCGCGCCATCGGTCAGGAAGACAATCTGGCGCACGCGCGATTCATCGTTCGCGTTCCGGTCCTGCAAGGCGGCGCGAAGGGCGGGCAACATTTCGGTGCCGCCTTCCGCATTGAGGCTTCTCACGAATTTCCGGGCCACATCGAGGTTCTCACCATGCGCGGGAACGGCGGAGGAGAAAAGCATTTCCATCGTGTGGTCGAAGCGGATCACGTTGAACGTGTCGCGAGGCGTGAGCCGGTCGAGTGCGAAGAGCAGGCTCTCCTTCGCCTGCACCATTGAAGGCCCAGCCATGGAGCCTGAATTATCGATGACGAGGATCACTTCGCGAGGCTTTGCGTCCGGCAGCACATCGCCGGAAGGCGGGGCGAGCATGACGAGAAGGTAATAATCGTCCCCCACCTGCTCGTTAAAGAGTGCGGCGGTGGGAGCCTTCATGCTGGCTGGCTTCCAGACCAGTTCGAAATCCTTATTCGCGGGCACGACCTCCTTTGCGAGGTGGAGGCTCGCCTTGCGGGCATCATCATCATCGCGTGTGAGGGTGATGGCGTGGTGCGAACTCGTCACATCGCCAAGCGGAAAGCCCGCATTCAAGGAGAGGGAAAGACTCACAGGGTTAATCTCGCCGGCATCAGGACGCTGCACGGGGGGCTGTTCGAGATGGTCCTTCGGTTCCTGCGGGATCACTGTTCCCCAGCCGCCTTCGCCGGGCTGGAAATCAACAAGCTGCGGATCGATGTTTCGCGGTGTGTAGCGCGGCGCCACCACCATCGGGAAACGCAGAGAGAAGGCTTCGCCATCGCGGCGCACCGTCTGCTGATATTCGATCTGGATGATGATGGTTTCATTCGGCCCGATATTGGCGACCGAGTTTGCGAACACATTGGGGCGCTGCTGTTCGACGAGGCTCGCCTTCTGGCCGCTGTCTCGCGCTTCCTCATAGGCGCGGCGCGCTTCTTCCTTCTCCTTGATCCGGCCTTCGATCACGCGCTCTCCAATGACCATCTTCAGCGTATCGACGGCGGAATCCTCCGGCAGCGGAAAGACATATTTGCCTTCAACCCAGCCATCGCCGGGATTGACGAAATGCTGCGTCACGCGGGTGCGGGCGATGAGGCCTGTCACATCGATCTTCACATCCGTTGCGAGCAAGGGGGCGGGTACATATTTGCCCGGCTCGGTTGAATGGAGCAGCAATGTGCCGCTTTCCACATCGCCTGGTCGCATGAGGCCTTCTGTCGTGTTCGCACGCGTCTGCTGTGAGAGTGCGGCGGTAATCAGCAGGCTGAGGCTTGCAAGGATCGCCAGAAAGGCGAGCGGATGGGACCAGCGACGCGGATGGCGCGCAAAGCTGTGGTGGCGTGAGAGATCGGACATTTTCATTCCCCGCATTTGGCATATCCGGACCTGACCCTTCCCGGACCGAAAGAGTGTGTGGGTCAAATGAGGCCAAAGCAGCGGACAAAGGGGACCGGGTCAGACCCTTTTCAAGGCCTTTTTGTGTCACCGGGATTCACATGGGGGTCTCAGGTGAAGGTCGGGCAGGGCGCGTCCCGCAAAATCTGGGCGAGTTTCTTTGTCCCCTTGGCAATCGCTTTTTCGGGGACGGAAGCATAGCCCATATAAAGGCCGGGGCGGCCAGGCATGAGGCGATAGGTGGAAAGCGCGCCGACATGAATGTCGCCCCGCGCAGCGGCGTTGGCGAGCGCTCTGTCATCGGCGCTATCCGGCATATAAGCAGAAAGCTGCAAGCCGCCTTCGCCGGGGGCCACGCGGAGATAGGGCGCAAGCTCGTTCTCCAGTGCATGGAGGAGGTAGGCGCGTCGTTCCGCATAGCGCCCTCTCATGCGTCGAACATGGCCGCCGAAATGTCCCTCACCGATGAAATCGGCAAGGGCAGCCTGAATGGCAGGTGGAGGCACATGGCCGCTGATGCGAATGGCGGAGGCGAAGGCATCGACAAGGCTTTCCGGCACGATCAGATAGCCGATCTTCAGCGCGGGGAAGAGCGTCTTTGCGAAGGTGCCCATATAGATGACGCTCCCGGCGCGCGGGTCGAGGCCCTGCAGCGAGGGGATGGGGCGGCCCTGATAGCGATACTCGCTGTCGTAATCGTCTTCGAGAATCCACGCGCCGCTCTGCCTTGCGTGATCGAGGAGAGCGAGGCGGCGGGGCAGCGAAAGCGTCGCGCCGAGCGGGAACTGGTGGGAGGGTGTGACATAGACAAGCTTCGGCTGCGGTTCGCGGCGAATGCCCTCCGCCACATCAACCCCTTCTTCATCGACCGGCACGGGGATGATTTCCGCACCGGCAGCCGAAAGCGCGCCGCGGGCACCGAGATAGCCGGGATCTTCGAGCCAGACGGCGTCACCCGGATCGAGCAGCATCCGCATCGTAAGGTCGAGGGCGGCCTGCGCGCCGACCGTGACGATTACCTGATCTGCGGTGCAGACGACGCCGCGCGATGCGCCGACATAGGCGGCAATCGCCTCGCGCAAGGCGGGCACACCTTGCCCCGTTTCATAGCCGAACAGCGCCTGGCGTGTGTTGCGGCTGTGGCGCGCGAGAAGGCGGCTCCAGAGAAGGGCGGGAAATTCGTCTATGGCAGGCAGGCCATGCTGGAAGGGCTGGCCATTGCCGCGGGTATAGCTCGGCGCGGAGCGCCGCGTGGCAGAAAGCGCCTGTCCCCGCTGTGAAGGGTTCCGGGGAACCTGCCTCACGGGCGCAGTCTTTTCCCTGAGGAGCAGCTTTTGTTCAGGCTGAAAGAGCGTGTCCGGCAGGGTTGCTGCGACCACCGTGCCTGCACCCACCCGCCCCTCAAGATAGCCTTCAGCGGTGAGTTGTTCGTAAGCGGCCAGCACCGTGTTTCGCCCGACGCGAAGTTCAACTGCAAGGCTGCGGGAGGAGGGCAAGCGGATGCCGGGGTGGAGGCGACCTTCCAGAATGGCGCTGCGCAATGCCTCATAAAGCTGCCGGTAGAGCGGTGTGACGCTCGCCTCATCCAGTGCAATGGTGCCGAGCGGCAGAGGGGCCGAGTGCATGTTCATCTGTTTTACCCTGCGGATTTGGCTCTATTCTATTTCCGCTAATGGTCCTTTTTATAGGGCCATTTTGTGCAAATAGTCGGGCCGCATCTCAGCGAGCGGGGCCGGCCCATGTGCGATTATCAGACGTCAAAGACCTATCGGGTGCGGCAGGCTCCCAAGCGGGCCAGCTATGACCGGGCGCTCGTCCATTCCATTCTGGATGAGGGATATGTCGCCCATATCGCCTTTGTGACAGATGGGCTACCAGTCGCTCTCCCCATGTTCTATGTGCGGGATGGAGACAGCGTGTTGCTGCATGGCTCACGTAAGAGCCGGCTGATGAAGCATCTCGCCGATGGTGCGCCGCTCTGCCTGACCGTCACTCATCTCGATGGGCTGGTCCTTGCGCGTTCTGCTTTTCACCACTCGATGAATTATCGCTCCGTCATAGTGCATGGCCGGGCTGAACGGGTGACGGGGGATGAAAAGGCGCGCACCATGGCGCTCATTACCGCGCGGGTGCGGGAAGGTCGGCCTTCCGGCGAGCGGCCCGTCAATGAGCAGGAGGCGAAGGCAACGGAAATGCTGCGCTTGCCGCTTGTCGAGGTCGCGGCGAAGGTTCGCGTAGGCGGCCCGCTTGATGATGAAGCGGATATGACGCTCCCGGTCTGGGCGGGTGTCATTCCGATGCAACTTGTCTTTGCCGAGCCGGTGCGTGATGTGGCTTCAGTATCTGTCGCGGTGGCGTAGGATTTCGCGGCGCGCCTTCTTGTCGCGGCTCTTGTTCTTTGGCACGGGCGGGCTTAGGTTGCGCCCGATCTTTCACCCGATTGGGTAATGCGCCCGCCAACAGGAGGCTTGTCATGGGCTTTATTTCAGACGCGCTTAACCGCATCCAGCCGTCGGCAACCATTGCCGCCACGCAGAAAGCGCGCGACCTGAAAGCCCTCGGCCGCGATGTGATCTCGCTTGCGGCAGGCGAGCCTGACTTCGACACGCCTGAGAACATCAAGGAAGCCGCTATCCGCGCTATCCGCGAAGGCAAGACGAAGTACACGGCTGTTGATGGTATTCCCGAGCTCAAGGAAGCGATCTGCGCGAAGTTCAAGCGCGAGAACAATATCGATTACAAGCCGAGCCAGGCTTTCGTTGCACCGGGCGGCAAGCCGATCATCTTCAATGCAATGGTCGCGACGCTGAACCCCGGTGACGAAGTCATCATCCCGGCGCCTTACTGGGTATCCTATCCCGACATCGTCGCGCTTTGCGGCGGCACGCCGGTCGCGATCGAGACGCGGCTTGAAGACGGGTTCAAGCTGCAACCCGAAGCGCTGGAAAAGGCGATCACGCCGAAGACGAAATGGGTGATCTTCAACTCACCCTCGAACCCGTCTGGTGCCGCCTATACGGCCGAGGAGCTGAAGAAGCTTACCGATGTGCTGATGAAGCATGAGCATGTGTGGATTCTCAGCGACGATATGTATGAGCATCTCACCTATGACGGCTTCAAATTCGCAAC
>JBAYOU010000094.1:0-5961 GCA_041678065.1 Parvibaculum sp.
CGCAGCTATCCCGTTGCGATGCCGTCACCCTTAGATCAGTCATTGGAGGGCGGCAAGACTCGAAGCGCCGGAAGGTTTGATTCCTTCTCATAGCGCGGGGGCCTTCAACCCCTTATACTGTCGCCACATTTTGGGCCAAAAGCATCCCTAAGCCTCATCGCGTTGCTGGGGTGGCATTCTGCGAGCGGGGTATGCCATGCAACAGGTCCATGATGATGGTGAGCGGACCGGCCAGACCGGCCAAAGGGAACAGGGGCACATGCCAACCATTGCGTTGGTCGATGACGACCGGAACATTCTGACCTCGGTGAGCATCGCGCTCGAAGCCGAAGGCTATCACGTACAGACCTATACAGACGGGGCTGCGGCACTGGCGGGCCTGTCGGCCAACCCGCCGGACATTGCTGTCTTTGACATCAAGATGCCGCGCATGGATGGCATGGAGCTGCTGCGGCGGCTGCGGCAAAAATCCGACATGCCGGTGATCTTCCTCACCTCCAAGGATGACGAGATCGACGAATTATTCGGCCTCAAGATGGGCGCGGATGACTATATCCGTAAGCCTTTCTCGCAGCGCCTGCTTGTCGAGCGCGTGAAGGCGGTGCTCCGCCGCGTGGCGCCCAAGGCGGAAGGTGCCACTGCCGAAGGCTCTGCGAACCAGGTTCTGGAGCGTGGCAAGCTGGTGCTCGATCCCGAGCGTCATACCTGCACATGGGACGGCAAGCAGGTTGTGCTGACCGTGACGGAATTTCTGATCCTTCAGGCGCTCGCCCAGCGCCCCGGCTATGTGAAGAGCCGGGATTCGCTGATGGATGCCGCCTATGACGACCAGGTCTATGTAGATGACCGCACCATCGACAGCCACATCAAGCGCCTGCGCAAGAAATTCAAGGAAGTCGATGATGCCTTCGACGCAATCGAAACGCTTTATGGCGTCGGCTATCGCTACCGGGAAAGCTGACATCCGGCCACTCCGGTGAAAGCCCGAGGGAAAGTTCCTGTTCAGAGTCGGTGAAAAACGCATGGCGAGCCTGACCGACGAGGAGGCCCGGAGGGAAACGGATGAAGATCCGGCATTTCGCCCCGCTGCCTCCCCGGAGGATGGGCTCCGCTCGCGCCTTGTTGCAGCGCTTGGCACACGGCTTATTGCTTTTCGCAGCTTTCTCGCACGAGGCCGCTTCGCAAGCCTCACCCGCCGCATCGTCGCCTTCAACGTGGCGGGGCTTTTCGTTCTGCTTGCGGGCATTCTCTACCTCAACCAGTTCCGTGAAGGGCTGATCGATGCCCGCCGTCAAAGCCTGCTCACACAGGCCGAAATCATCGCTGGCGCCATCGAGGAAGGGGCCACGATCTCTCCCGATGCGCCGCTGATCGACCCGCTCGCGGCAGGCGTCATCCTCGCCCCGCCGCCCGGTGCCGATCCGTCGGTCGCTCAGGAAGCCGTCGTTCCGATCAATCCGGAATCCGCCGCACCCATTCTGCGCCGCCTCGTGCTGCCAACCCGCACCCGCGCCCGGCTCTATGGCAAGGAAGGCTGGCTCGTCCTCGATTCCCGCCAACTCACCGCATCAGGCCAGATCGTCGCTTTCGAGCTTCCGCCTCCCGAAGGCGCGGAAGACTGGAGCCTTTTCGAGCGCCTCTCCCAATGGGCGCTCTCGCTTCTGCCGGGCCGCAATCTGGAACGGTTTCGTGAGGCGGGCAGCCAGAACGGCATGATGTATGAGGAAGTCATCCGTGCGCTGCATGGCGAGGCCTCCAGCATGGAGCGGGTCAATGATCGTGGCGAGCTTATCGTTTCCGTCGCGGTGCCGATCCAGCGTTATCGCGCGGTGCTGGGCGTGCTCATGCTCTCCACACGCGGTGGTGATATTGACCGCATCCTGCGTGCCGAGCGCCTTGCCATCATGCAGGTCTTTCTCGTTGCGTTGAGTGTGACCATCCTTCTTTCCGTGCTGCTTGCAGGCACGATCGCAGAACCTGTCCGTCGCCTCGCACAGGCAGCCGAAATCGTGCGGAGGGGCAAGAATGCGCGTGCGCAGATTCCCGACTTCACAGAGAGGCGCGACGAGATCGGCGATCTCTCCGGTGCGCTTCGCGACATGACGAATGCGCTCTATAACCGCATCGACGCGATTGAAAGTTTCGCGGCCGATGTCGCCCATGAAATCAAAAACCCGCTGACCTCTCTGCGCAGCGCCATCGAAACCTTCACCATCGCCAAGGATGAGCGGCAGAAAGAACGATTGATGCAGATCATCCAGGATGATGTCCGCCGCATCGACCGCCTCATCAGCGATATTTCCAACGCCTCACGTCTTGATGCCGAACTGTCGCGCGGCGAGCGTGAGGAAGTGAATATTCCAACGCTGCTCGAAACCGTTTGCGATCTCTTCAATGAGACAGGTGTGGCCGGCAGCGCGCGTGTCTCGCTCGAGATTGATGCAGGTGCGCCGGGTCGTGACAAAATGACGGTGCGAGGCTTCGATACCCGGCTTGGTCAGGTCATTCGCAACCTGATCGACAATGCGCTCTCCTTCTCGCCGCCGGGCGGCACGGTGCATGTCATCGCCACGCGTGAGCCGGGCAGCGTCATCATTCGCGTGGAAGATGAAGGCCCGGGCCTTCAGCCGCAAAATTTCGAGCGCGTCTTTGATCGTTTCCATACCGATCGGCCAGACAGCTTCGGCGAACATTCGGGCCTTGGCCTTGCCATCTCCCGGCAGATCGTCGAGGCGCATGGCGGGACGATCCGGGCGGGCAACAGAATGAACGCAGATGGCAGCGTCGCCGGCGCGCGCTTCACCGTCACGCTGCCCGAGGCAGAATGATGCGATGAGCGACGCCCCCCTTTATCTTCATGGTACCTGCATCGCTTGCGGAACACGCGGGGCTTTGCTGCGTGGGGTGTCAGGCAGCGGCAAATCCGACCTCGCATTCCGCATGATCCGGGAAGATGAAAGCGGCGAAACGCGCCTCGTCGCCGATGATCAGGTGGTACTGCATGCGGGGGCCACTGCGCCTGTCGCAAGTGCGCCCGCCATTCTTTCCGGCGTCATCGAGCTTCGCGGCCTCGGCCTCCTGTCGCTCCGCCCCCTTGCGGAAGTGCCACTGTCGCTTATCGTGGATCTGGTACCCCGCGAAGAGGTGCCACGCATCGCCGAGAGACGCTACGAAAAGCTGCTCGGTTTTCGCCTCCCGGTGATCGCGCTCCACGCCTTCGATGTAACAGCGGCGCTGAAGCTTCGGCTGGCACTTGAGACACTCCCGGAGGCGGGCTTCCCAGAAGAAGATGGCCGTTTTGGTCGGCGCGACTGACCTTCTGCTTCACAATTAAGCGATTGCCTCGCGGAAGTGCCTATTGTTGCATCGCAACACTTGTTTTTGGAACGAGATTGGGGTCACGATACGGCCCTTCACGGGGGCGGAGCGGAAGGCAGGCACGCGGCCTGCTACAACGCAACGAATAGCGGCATTTGAGGGCTGTTGATGATCGGTTTGGTACTTGTAACGCATGGTCGATTGGCCGACGAATTCGTCTCGGCCATGGAACATGTTGTAGGCCCGCAATCCCAGATTACCGCCATCTGTATCGGCCCCGACGATGATATGGAGCAGCGGCGCAAGGACATTCTCTCCGCCGTGGCCGCGTCCGACACGGGGGATGGCGTGATCCTGCTGACGGATATGTTTGGCGGTACACCTTCCAACCTCGCCATTTCCGTCATGGACAAGGCGAAGGTTGAAGTGATCGCAGGTGTGAACCTGCCCATGCTGATCAAGCTCGCCAGCGTGCGGGAAACTTTCTCTCTCAGCGATGCGGTGGATCAGGCTCAGGAATCAGGCCGCAAATATATTTCGATCGCAAGCCGCGTTCTGGCAGGTGACGGAACGTGACTGTTCGCAGCGAGAGCAGCGGGCCGCGTCCGGCGAGCCGCCTTCTGAACATTGTGAACACACGCGGTCTTCACGCGCGTGCCTCCGCAAAGTTTGTGCAGGTGGCAGAGAAGTTCGACGCCGAAATCCGCGTCTCGCGTGAGGGACAGACAGTGCCCGGCACGTCGATCATGGGGTTGATGATGCTCGCCGCAGCCCCCGGCTGCTGCATCCTGATCGAGGCGGAAGGGCCGGAAGCCGAAGCCGCCCTCGATGCGCTCGAAGCCCTCGTCTCTGACGGCTTTGGCGAGCGCGACTGAGGCGGCTTCAGACCCTCATCACTCCTTGTAATAGACGGTCTGCACGCTGCTCGCGAGAAGCCGGCCATCCGCGCTCCACAATTCGGCGGACTGGTCGAAATAGCCTTTCCGGAAGACTTTCGAATCCGCCATGCCAATCAGCGGTGCCGCGCCATTTGCGGCAAGCCCCGCCTCATCCGTGTGGAAATAGGTCGTGATTGATACCGTGCCCGCAGGCACAGGCCGCCCCCGCACATGGAAGATGCGGACGATGAAGGCATCGGCAATGGCAGATAGCGCGGTGAAGTCGAGTGGCCGCGCCGGATGGTCCGCCATCCAGAGGACGGAACGGGCAGGGCCGGGCTCCTCATCGGGGCGGGGTTCATAAACAAGTTCGCCCTCACCAAAGCGCATGTCGTAATTGCTCGCCCAGGCGATGCGCCCGGCTGTGTCGAAGCGGCGAAGCGTGTCAAAAGGCGCAATGGCGGGCGGCGTCACCGGCTGGTGGTCCCATGTCTCGCGGCGAAGGGCGAAGACAGCGCTGGCGCTTGCCGCGATTCCGCCGCCTTCCTGCGAAAGCTCCATCGACCAGTGCTGCGTGGAGCGGTTCGTGCGTACTTCCTTGAGGGCAATGGTGAATTCACCCTCGGCGATCGGCGCGCAGAAATTGACCGTCAGCGCCACCGGGTCGCCAATCCGCTGCGGTGCGTTGAGCGCGGCCTGAAGCATCACGGCGGCTGTGACGCCGCCAAAGGGGCCCATCATGTTCCAATAGGCAGGCGAGGTATGCCCTTTCCACCGCCCGTCGCCGGCGGGAGTGAGTTTGGTCGCAATGTCGAGCGGATGCGTGGTCATGGGATCAAAGTCTCTTTTCAGAACTGACAATGAGCGCATTTGACCTGATCCGCCGCCCCGCGTCCATGACTTTGCAGGTAAGGAGACTGGGTCCATCGCCCGCAAAATGGAGGGCTGTGGGGGTTCTACCGATCGAAAAAACATATAAACATTTCTTTATGTGTCCTTGCCGCCCCGGACCTCGCTTGTTATAAGGCCTTCCAAGACGCCTGTGCCGGCTGCCGCAACGCGAGGTTGTGCGCTGGCTGCCGTCCCGCTGACGGGGCGGAATATCCGATTTTCACGAGAGGAGCGCGACAGCCCCATGAGCCAAGCCGCAACGCATGATTACGTCATCAAGGACATCAATCTCGCTGATTGGGGCCGCAAGGAAATCGACATGGCCGAGACCGAAATGCCCGGTCTCATGGCAACGCGCGAAGAGTTTGGTGCGCAGCAGCCGCTGAAAGGCGCGCGCATTGCCGGCTCTCTCCACATGACGATCCAGACGGCCGTTCTCATCGAAACACTTGCCGATCTCGGTGCCGATATTCGCTGGGCTTCCTGCAACATCTATTCGACGCAGGACCACGCCGCCGCTGCCATCGCCGCGCGCGGCATTCCGGTTTTCGCCGTGAAGGGCGAGACGCTTGAGGAATATTGGGACTACACCCACCGCATCTTCGAATGGGCAGATGGCGGCACGCCGAACATGATCCTTGATGATGGTGGCGATGCAACGCTCCTCATCCATCTGGGCAAGCGCGCTGAAGATGGCGATACCGCCTTCCTCGAAACGCCGGGCAACGAAGAAGAGGAAATCCTCTTCGCCGCGATCAAGCGCCGCCTGAAGGAAAAGCCGGGCTGGTACAATGAAGTTGCGAAGAATGTGAAGGGCGTGACGGAAGAAACCACGACCGGCGTTCACCGCCTTTATGAAATGCAGAAGAAGGGC
>JBAYOU010000095.1:0-5953 GCA_041678065.1 Parvibaculum sp.
GACAAGCAGCACCCATCCGGCCGCAATGGCAACGCGGCTGCGGCGAAGCGATGCCTCGCGCTTCACTTCCGCCCGAAAGCGATTGCCGATATCAACCGTGCCCGTTGCAGAAGACGACGGTGTATCCGCGAAGACAATATCATCCGCTTCATCCGATTGTGCTTCGGGCTTTGCCGCATCTTTCGGCGCCGCACCCACAGGCGCAGGCTTTCCCTTCTCGCCGAAAATCTTTTTCTGGCCGGCTGCGAGGGGCACCAGCTCCTCCGCCATTGACTTCGCCTGCGCCGATTCCGGCTGTTGATGCCAGCTATGCCCGCATTTGGCGCAACGCACTTTTCGCCCGGACGGCTCGAAGGAAGCCGCATTCACGGGATAGCGCGAAGAGCAGGAGGGGCAGGCGATAATCATCCAGAAAAGAGCCCGGCGGTTCACAGCGAAAGGGAGCCCGGAAACCGGGCCTTGCCTGAGCCTATTGAAAGACCGCCCATGGTTAAAGTCGCGTTAAAGCTGGCACAGTTCGCGACGAAATCTGGCGGAAATCTGCGCTTTGTCTGCGCACCACCATCGCAGCCTGCCGCGCGTCCGTGATAGGTTCGCAGCATGATTCGGTTTGAGAATGTAGGTATGCGCTACGGAATGGGACCGGAGGTCCTGCGCGATGTGAGTTTTCACCTCGCGCCGGGCTCGTTCCATTTTCTCACCGGCCCCTCTGGCGCAGGCAAGACCTCTCTCCTGAAACTCATGTTCCTTGCAAATCGCCCCTCGCGCGGCCTCATCACCATGTTCGGGGAAGATGTGGCAACGCTTCCACGCGCGGAACTACCCACCATGCGGCGGCGGATCGGAGTGGTGTTTCAGGAATTCAGGATGCTCGATCACCTGACGACCTATGAGAATGTCGCCCTGCCCCTGAAAATTCAGGGCCGCCGCGAGGAAAGCTATCGCGGCGATGTGGAGGAGCTTCTCGCCTGGGTCGGCCTTGGCGACCGGATGAATGCGCGCCCCCCCACGCTTTCAGGTGGTGAGAAGCAGCGCGCGGCCATTGCCCGCGCCGTTGTGGCCCAGCCCGACCTGCTGCTCGCCGACGAACCGACGGGCAATGTGGACCCCGAAATGGGCCAGCGCCTGCTCCGCCTTTTCATCGAATTGAACCGCCTCGGCACTTCCGTGCTTATCGCCACGCATGACCGCGCGCTGGTGGAGGCCGCAGGCGCGCCCGAACTCGTGCTGCGCAATGGAGGGCTGACGATCCGTGGCTGATCCGCATCGCCAACCTCCCCGCTTTGACGCCCTTTCCCATGCGGAGGAAAGGCCGGGTATCGGCGCATCGCTGACCGCACTTCTGGTCGAGACGCGCAGCATCATGCCTGCTGCGGGATCAACCGGCCTGCCGCTTCTTCTCGTCGTTGCGGCCATGTGCTTCCTCGCAAGCCTCGCGCTTGGGGCCGCCCTTTCCGTCAGCGACAAGACGCGGGAATGGAGCGCCGATATTTCCGGCTCACTTACGGTTGAGCTTCGCCCCTCGCGTGACATGGAGCCGGAAGAACAGGTCGATGCCGTGATGACTGTGCTGGCCGATGTGCCGGGTATCCTCACCGCAACACCGCTCAGAACGGAAGAAACGATTGCCCTTCTTGAGCCCTGGCTCGGAAAGGGCCTGGTGACGGACGATCTGCCGCTTCCCCGCCTCATCGACATTCGCATCGACCGCGAAAGCCCACCCGATCTCTCGGCGCTCGCCATCGACATTGCAGCAGCCGCCCCCGGCGCCTCGCTCGACACGCATCGCCAATGGCGGGGCGAATTGCTGAGCGCGGCGCGCTCGGCAAGCTGGCTTGCCTATGGCGTCCTTGCCGTGGTGGCGGGCACGACCATCGCCATCGTCATCTTCGCAACGCGGGCTGGCCTTTCCGCGAATCGCGAAGTGGTGGAGGTGCTGCACCTCATCGGCGCAAAGGATGGCTTCATCGCCTCGGAAGTGCAGCGCCATTTCCTGCATCTCGGGCTTCGCGGTGGCTTTATCGGGGCGGCAGCGGGCGCACTCGCCTTTCTCGCCCTCGGCTTTGCGGGCGGCACAGGCGACATGTTCCTCGTTGCGGCATCGGGCCTCGCCCCCGAGCACTACCCCGCCTTGCTGGCTGTTCCCGTAGCGGCGGCGCTTGTCACCCTCACAACGGCCCGGCTCACCGTTCTCAACACGCTGGAGCGGCTGCTCTGAGGTGCTTTGACTTGCTCTCCGCCCCTCCTATCATGCGGGCGAAGGGTCGGGGCAGAGCTCCGGGGCGGCGAGGGGACTGGGACGGTAATGGCGGCGACGACAAGGCTGCGGCAGGGAACAGGGCAGCGCATTGCTCGCGGCATTGCCGGGCTGGCGACCCTTTGCATCATTCTCTATGTCGCGGGCTTCTTCATTTTCGCTGCAACGCTGGACCGCACCCCGCCTGCCGAGGTGCCGGTTGCCGATGGCATCGTGGTGCTGACCGGCGGGCCAGACCGCATCACCGCCGCCTATAAGCTGCTTGAGCAGGACAAGGGCACCCGGCTTCTCATAACCGGTGTCCACCGCGATGTGACGGCTGCTTCCCTCAAGCAGTTCGTGCCGGGCGATGCACCGAAATTCGATTGTTGCATCGATATTGGCCATCAGGCGGAAAACACTATCGGCAATGCCACCGAAACTGCCGAATGGGTAAAGGAGCGGAATTATCGCTCGATCATTCTCGTGACGAGCACCTACCACCTGCCCCGCGCCTCGCTGGAGCTTGCGCGCGCCATGCCTGATGTGGAAATCCGCCCCTATCCCGTTTTTCAGGACACGCTACATCTCGATGGCTGGTGGTCCTATCCGGGGACGACGCGGCTCCTCATTTCGGAATATACGAAATACCTGCTGACGCTCGCCCATGTGCGCGCGCAGATGCAGATATGATCTCCCCGCGCAGAAACACTGCCCAAAGGAACGCCGCCCAAAGGAACACGACAAAGTGATCTTGTTACGCTCCGCAGCCTTCAACCTGTCTTTCTATCTGATGTCGGTCATTATCGTGATCGCCGCGACCCCGCTCTTTTTGCTGCCCCGCAGCCTGACCGTGAAGGCAATGGCCTTCTGGTCCCATGCGACGCTCTGGCTGCTCCGGGTGATTGCGGGCACAGACTATGAAATCAGGGGCAAGCTGCCGAACGGGCCGGTTCTTGTCGCGAGCAAGCACCAGTCCATGTGGGACACGGTGGTCATGACGGCAATCCTCAACCATCCGGCCATGGTGCTGAAACGCGAGCTTCTCTGGATTCCCTTCTATGGCTGGTATGCGCAGAAAACCCGCATGATCGCGATTGACCGCGATTCAGGTGCGAGCGCGATCCGCCGCCTGATCGCTCAGGGTAAGGCAGCCATCGCCGAAGGCCGCCCGATCGTGATCTTCCCTGAAGGAACCCGCTCCGCCGCGGGCGCAAAGCTCCCCTACAAGCCGGGTGTCGCCGCGCTTTACCGCCAGCTTGGCGTGGATTGCGTGCCTGTCGCCGTCAATTCCGGCCTCTTCTGGGCGCGGCGCGGCTTTTCACGGAAGCCCGGCACCATCGTGCTTGAGTTTCTGGACGCCATCCCGCCCGGGCTTGATCGCAAGGGCTTCATGGAAACGCTCGAAACCCGCATCGAAACGGCAACGGACCGCCTGCTCGCGGAAGCGAAAGCTGGGGAAAGAAGCTGATCCACACCCTGTGGAAACTGTGAGCAAGACTAATTACATAAGAAATCCAGCACTTTAGTCCTTGCGCTCCTGTGCGCTGATCTGCGCGCCGAATAGGAAATCACCCACCTCGCCGCCATGCTAGACTGCAAGGCACCAAGCGACCCGAGTGAAAGAGACGAAATGCATCCGATTGCCGAACAGATCTGGGACATGAAATACCGCCTCCATGCGGAGGACGGGACGCCGCTTGACCGCACGGTCGCGGATACATGGACCCGTGTCGCCACGGCACTGGCTGAAGCCGAAAAGCCGGAGGACCGCGCTCATTGGACCGCACGCTTCCGCGAGGCAATGGACGGCTATCGCTTTCTCCCCGCTGGCCGCATCATCGCAGGCGCGGGCACCGGGCGCGATGTCACGCTCTTCAACTGCTTCGTGATGGGTGAAATCCCCGACACGATGGAAGGCATTTTCGAGAATTTGAAGGAAGCCGCCCTCACCATGCAGCAGGGCGGCGGCATCGGCTATGACTTCTCGACGCTCCGCCCCAAGGGCGCCCCCGTGAAGGGCGTAGGCGCTGATGCGTCCGGCCCGCTTTCCTTCATGGATGTGTGGGACGCGATGTGCCGCACCATCATGTCGGCGGGTTCGCGCCGCGGCGCCATGATGGCGACCATGCGCTGCGACCACCCCGACATCGAAGCCTTTATCGAGGCGAAGCGCGAGGTCGGCCGCCTCACCATGTTCAACCTCTCGGTGCTTGTGACCGATCCCTTCATGGATGCGGTGAAGAAGGATGCCGACTGGGATCTCACTTTCAACGGCACCGTCTACAAGACGCTGAAGGCCCGCGCGCTCTGGGATCGCATCATGCAGGCGACCTATGATTATGCAGAGCCGGGCGTCATTTTCATCGATCGCATCAACAAGCGGAACAATCTCTATTACGCCGAAACAATCCACGCGACGAACCCTTGCGGCGAGCAGCCTTTGCCGCCCTATGGCGCGTGTCTTCTCGGTTCGGTGAACCTGGCCGCTCTTGTGAAAGAGCCCTTCACCGAAGCCGCGCATATTGACGAAAAAGAACTCGACGCGCTTGTGCGCGTTGCCGTGCGCGCGATGGACAACACGATTGACGTGTCGCGCTTCCCGCTGCCCGAGCAGCGCCATGAAGCCCATGCCAAGCGCCGCATCGGCCTTGGCGTGACGGGCCTTGCCGATGCGCTCATCATGTGTCGCACGCGTTATGGCACCCCGGCTTCGGTCGAGCTGATTCGCAAATGGATGCGCACGCTCTCCCGCGCCGCCTATCTGGCATCTGTTGATCTTGCCAAGGAGAAGGGACCGTTTCCGCTTTTCGTGGCGGATGCCTATCTCGCAGGCGAAACTGTCTCGGCGATGGATCGCGACATCCGCGAAGCGATTGCCGAACACGGCATCCGCAATGCGCTTCTCACCTCCATTGCGCCGACAGGCACGATCTCGCTTTTTGCGGGCAATGTGTCCTCCGGCATTGAGCCGGTCTTTGCCTATTCCTATACGCGCAAGGTGCTGCTGCCTGACGGCACGCGCCGCGAGGAAAAGGTGCGGGACTTCGCCGTGGACCGCTTCCACGAGATGTTCGGCACAGAAACGGCGCTGCCGGATTATTTCGTCAATGCGCAGGAACTGGCGCCCGCCGAACATATTGCCGTGCAGGCTGCGGTGCAGGATTTCATCGACAGCTCGATCTCGAAAACAATCAACACGCCTGCCGATATTTCCTTTGAGGATTTCAAGACCGTCTATCTCGACGCTTATGACAAGGGACTGAAGGGCTGCACGACCTATCGCCCGAATGATGTACGCGGCTCTGTCCTCTCCGTGGATGAAACGCCCGCCACGCCTTCGCAGCCTGCTCTGCCGCTCGCCGCACCCAATGAGCGCTTCGAGAAGGATGGCGTTGTCTATATGTCGAAGCCGCTGGAGCGCGAGACCGTGCTGCCGGGCTTCACCTACAAGCTGCAATGGCCCGAAAGCGACCACGCCATCTACATCACCATCAACGACATCATGCAGGATGGCAGGCGCCGTCCCTTCGAGATTTTCATAAACTCGAAGAACATGGAGCACTACGCCTGGACCGTCGCGCTGACGCGGATGATCTCTGCCGTGTTCCGCCGGGGCGGCGATGTAACCTTCGTGGTGGAAGAGCTGAAGGCCGTGTTCGATCCGCGCGGCGGCACCTGGATGAAGGGCCGCTATGTGCCGAGCCTCCTTGCCGC
>JBAYOU010000096.1:0-5886 GCA_041678065.1 Parvibaculum sp.
AGCGGCAGATAGGGGCTTTCAAGAAGCGCCTTATATTCAGCGGTGCCATAGCCCATGTTGAACTGGTTCGGGTCATAGGCAGGTGCGGAGACGAGCGAGATGACATCACCTGAATGAATATCCATCACCACTGCGCTCGCGCTTTCGCCGCGCAGTCTCTCCCATGCAAAGCGCTGCACATCGAGATCAAGCGTGAGCACGACTTCGCCGCCCGGCTTTCCCGGATCTTTGGAGAGTTCGCGGATCACGCGGCCATAGGCATTGACCTCGACATGGCTCGAACCCGGCACGCCGCGAAGCTCGCGGTCATAGGTTTTTTCCACGCCCTCCTTGCCGATACGAAACCCCGGCAGACGCAGAAGACGCTGGTCCTCGCGCGGCGCATTTTCGAGATCGCGTTCCGATACCGCTGCAACATAGCCAAGCACATGCGCGAACTCTTCGCCATGGGGATAGTCGCGTGTCTCGCCGACATCCGGGAGGATGCCTGCAAGATCAGGCTCATTGACGTTCACTTGCGCAAACTGATCCCAGGTAAGATCCTCCGCCACCGTAACGGGCATGAAGCGCGGCGAACGCGCAATATCGCGCAGGATGCGCTTGTGCCGAAACTCATCGACATGGACGATGCGTGAGAAACGCTCCAGCGTTTCCTCAACATCCGGCGTCTGCTCCGCAATAATCATCGCGCGATAGTTCTGGCGGTTTCCAGCAAGAATACGGCCGAACCTGTCCACGATATTGCCACGCAGAGGCGCAAGGAGCCGCATAGCAACGCGGTTTTCCTCCGCCATCATGCGGTACTGATCGCTCTTTCGTACCTGCAGATAATACATCCGCCCCGCAAGCACGATGAAAGCAGCCGCTTGTAGTCCCGCAAGCAGCGCGGAGCGCCGCGTGAAGGTTTGATATCTGCTGCTGTCTCTACCGCTGATCTGCATCCGCGCTCTCCTAGCCGCGCTGCAAGACGCGTCTTTCGATGCGTCCAAAGAGCATGACGAAAAGCGGAAAAACGGCAACTGTTACCGCCATATGCTTGATGACGGAAACGGGCGGCACAAGCATGCCGTGAATGATCGAAACGACGAGCCAGGCAAGCGCACCTGAAAATGCGGCGACAACGGCGAAGCCGATCCAGAACGCCGAGAAAGGCGCATTCACCACCAGAACGCGCTGCGGTACGATCACGGCATAGGTGACGACATAGACAAATCCCCAAAGCCCTATCTCCCCACCCGAGAGAAGATCGAAGAGCACGCCGACCGTGAATACGGCAAGCGGCGGAAACATCTCCGGTCGCACGATGGCCCAGTAGTAGATCGCCATTAGCGGAAAGGCTGGTACAAGCGCCGACCCGAAGATGCGGCCAAAGGGAACAAAGGAAAGCAACACGCAGATGATGCCGATCACAAAAGGCATCACAGTGAGAACGATGCGCCCTGCGCGGGCAGCAGGTGTCGGTGAATAGGGCTCAAGCTTCGCCATGACTATTCCGCCGCCTCCGCGCTTTCGCCTTCGGCATCCCCCTGAAGCAATTCCGGCGGATCTTGTCTGCGCACCTGAGAGGGGAACTCATATTGGAGCACGCGCACGAAATCGAGCCGACCCCTGTCGCTGAAAGTCTGCACGCGCAAATCGCCATCGCTGGTCTGGATGACAAGGCCAACGGGTATCCCGGCCGGAATGAGCCCGCCATCGCCGGACGTCACCACCCGGTCGCCCGCCGACACAGCGCTCTGCGTGGCAAGATATTCAAGTGTCGGCCATTCGGTATTGTCGCCTGCAAGGATTGCCTTGTACTGCGCCGGCTCAACCACCACGGGTACGCGGCTGTTGAGGTCGGTCAGCAGCAGCACGCGGCTCGCCTGCGGACCTGTCGCAACGACACGACCGACAAGCCCGTCCGAATCGATAACCGCCAGACCGCTGCGCACCCCCTGCTCGCGCCCGACATTCACAAGCACAGTGTCGATGAAGGGGCCACCGGAATCGCTCACCACGCGCCCGCTCACGTAATCGATTGAGGGATCGACCTGCACATTGAGCAACGCTTCATATCGAGCGACCTTCGCCTGAAGCTTCAGCGCCTCTTCCTTCCACGCAAGCAGGCGCGCATTCTCCGCACGCAGCCGCTCATTTTCATCGAAGACATAGGCATATTCGTCCGTGCGCTCGATAAGGCGACGGGTTGCAGCAACGGGACGGGAGGCCACTTCGAGCAGAGGGGCTGCAAGATCGGTGACCACCTGTCGCGCCCTGTCAAAGACATAGGTTTCCGCACGGCCCAGCAGGAGCAGAGCTGCCGCCAGCGTCAGCATGAAAATCAGCGAAACCCGGTGAGAGAATTCGCGGAAAGGCAGAGCTGTGCGATTGGGCTCCATGACGACTTGCTACTGCTCTCTCGGTAAGGCCGACTGTCCCTCGCCTGCCTGGCCCTTGGGCCGGGATCGCCGCTGCATTTCGTTCAATACACCGATGAAAGGACGTGTTTCATCGTCCGGATATGTTCCAGCGCCTTGCCCGTGCCAAGCGCAACACAGGAAAGCGCGTCATCAGCGATGCTGACCGGCAAGCCGGTCTCATCACGCAGCACCTGATCCAGATTGGCAAGCAGCGCACCACCGCCCGTGAGCACAATGCCCTTGTCCACGATATCGGCGGCGAGTTCCGGCGGCGTCGCCTCAAGGGCCACCTTCACCGCTTCCACGATCGCGCCAACAGGCTCGGCAAGGCTCTCGGCAATCTGCTTCTGGCCAATGGCGATTTCTTTCGGCACGCCATTCATCAGGTCGCGGCCCTTGATCTCGATGGTCATGCCATCGCCATCCGCGGGAATGGCGGCAGAACCGACTTCCTTCTTGATGCGTTCTGCGCTGGCTTCACCAACGAGCAGATTATGGTGGCGGCGGATATAGGCGATGATCGCTTCATCCATCTTGTCACCACCCACGCGGACCGAGCGCGCATAGACAATGCCGCCGAGCGACAGCACCGCAACTTCCGTTGTGCCACCACCGATATCGACGACCATCGAACCAGTGGGCTCTGTAACAGGAAGCCCGGCGCCAATTGCGGCAGCCATCGGCTCCTCGATCAAATAGACGCGGCGCGCACCGGCTGAAAGCGCTGATTCCTGAATCGCACGACGCTCCACCGCAGTCGAACCGGAGGGCACGCAGACGATGATCTGCGGATTGGCAAAAGAACGGCGGTTATGAACCTTGCGGATGAAATGCTTGATCATCTCTTCCGCGATTTCGAAATCGGCGATGACACCGTCACGCATGGGGCGGATCGCCTGAATGTTACCGGGCGTGCGGCCCAGCATCATCTTGGCTTCTTCGCCCACCGCAAGAACCTGTTTCTTGCCACCCTTCTCGATGATGGCAACCACAGACGGCTCGTTGAGCACGATGCCGCGCCCCTTCACATAGACGAGAGTGTTCGCCGTGCCGAGATCGATTGCCATATCGGCGGAGAACATGCCGAGCAGACCGGAAAGCATGCTTGTCTTATTCCTTTGACAATGGGTCGCCAGACACGCGAAGCGCTGCGGCAACAGTTAAGAATGCACCACGCAAAGTGGCTTTTTTATTAAGGCGCATCCGGAGATCGGCCGCCGCGAATGGGGAAGAAAAACAAAGCCGGGCGCTCATCATAGCTTCCCTCGACATTACGGCGCCGGTCAAAGCCGCACCCCAGCCATTTTGACGGATGACCGGTTGATTCTCAGCCTACGAATGATTTGAGACAAAACCGAGGCGTAGGTATTGCGAGCAGGAAGAGACCGCGCATATGCACCTGTCCCATTTCCTTGTGTTGCCGCCTCGACCGCAAATGCCATTGCCCGCCCCATCTGCCGGTATCATCTCGCACATATGCGGACCGTGCCCGAAGCCAAGCTCGAGTCGATCTCGCGCCTAATACGGCGCTAACCATATCGCCGGGAAACTAAGGGCGCGTTAAGGCTGTTCATGCCGCATGAGCACAAGATTTTTACGCTGAAACGTCGCGCAATAGCAATGGGCAGGTCGGGATTTCAACGGCTTTTCAATGGTTTGACCGAATTTGCTGCGGAAGCTCACGCACCTCGTATTCGCGCCCGTCGAGTCGTGCCTTGTGACGCTTAACTGCATCCACGACAAATTCCATAACGGCGCGAACATGAGCAAGCTGCGCGAGATCATTGCGCGCCATCAGCCACATTTCGAGCCCGCCCAGAATGTCCGGCCCGAAAACGCGCACAAGGCCCGATTCGCCATCACCCACTATGCAGGGCAGCGCCGCGAAGCCCAACCCTTCTTGCGCCGCCGCCGCGCGCGCAGCCACGCTTGAAGAACGCAGCGCCGTTCGCGCCAGTTTTTCCGCCCGCGAGAACCACCAGACAGGCCCAAGCGGCGTTTCAGAGCGCGGAAAGCCGATAAGGTCATGCCCCGCTATATCCTGCATCTGCGCTGGCCGGCCCCGATTTTCGAGATAGGCGGTCGATGCATAGAGCCCATAGGCCATATCGCCCACCTTGCGCATCAGCATGTCGCCCTGTGTCGGTCGGGCGAGGCGCAGAGCAATATCCACATCTCGCAGTGGATTGCCGATTTTCGGTGCCTGGCTAATGGCCGCAAGGCGGGGGTCTGTCACGATTTCAAGTTCAAGGCCCGAATGCTTACGTCGAAAGGTCGAAAACTCCACCGCGAGCAGTTTGCCCGCAATCACCTCACCAGCAGCGAGGCGAACCGTGCCTTCTGCGCCCTCGCCCGCCGCAGCGAAGTCGCGCGGGAGAGCCGAAAGCCGCCGGTCCACAGGCTCCAGCGCCTCAACGAGCTTTTCGCCAGCCGCTGTCAGCCGGTAGCCCGTGCGCTCACGCTCGAAAAGCCGGGCGCCCAGATCTTCTTCCAGCGAGGCCACGCGGCGCAAAACCGTCGTCGTATTCACGCCAAGCTGCTGCCCTGCGCCTGAAAGGCTACCAGAGGCCGCAACGGCCAGAAAAAAGCGCAGATCATCCCAGTTCATCGCCGCTCCGCTTCAATACGTGGCTGTCGGCAGCAGAATAGAGCTCGGTGCGGCGTCGTAAATGCGAAAATGCAAAAGTGTGTTTGCGAAAACGCTGATTCAGATACCAGAAACAGGTTTCACCATGTCCGCAGCCCTTTTCGCCGTCCTGCGGGCCTCATCCGTATCCCCGGCGCGGGCAAGCGCCACGCCCATTCGGCGGCGCTCATAGGATTCCGGCTTGCCGAAAAGGCGTATATCGCTGCCCGGCAGAGCAAGCGCCTTATCGACGCCCTCAAAGGCGATACCCTTCTCTTCCAATCCGCCGTAGATGACCGCGCTGGCACCGGGCGATAGCTGCTCCACCGAGACGGGCAAGCCCAGAATCGCGCGGGCATGAAGCGCGAACTCGCTCTGATATTGCGTGGCGAGCGTAACGAGGCCCGTATCATGGGGGCGCGGACTCACCTCGGAGAACCAGACCACATCGCCCCTCACAAACAACTCGACGCCGAAAACACCGCGCCCGCCCAGCGCATTCGTTACCTTCGCGGCAATCTCGCGTGAGGCGACGAGCGCCTTGTCACTCATCTGCTGCGGCTGCCAGCTTTCAACGTAATCCCCTCTCTCCTGCCGGTGCCCGATAGGCGCACAGAAGAAGGTCTCGATCTCGCCGCTCGCTCCTCTTGCGCGCACGGTAAGCAGGGTGATCTCGTAATCAAAATCGATCAGCCCTTCGACAATGACGCGCGGCGCTTCAACACGCCCGCCTGCCATCGCATAATCCCAGGCAGGCTGAACATCGTCCGGCCCCTTGAGCAAGCTCTGTCCTTTGCCCGATGATGACATGACGGGCTTCACAAAGCAGGGAAAGCCGATACCGCCTTCAATTGCCGC
>JBAYOU010000097.1:0-5861 GCA_041678065.1 Parvibaculum sp.
CCCACCGGGTGTGCGGGTGACGCGCGTCGAGACGGCGCGGGAAATGCTGGCGGCCTGCGAAGCGGCGCTCCCCGCCGATGTAGCAATCTGCGCTGCCGCCGTGGCGGACTGGCGCGCGGCAAGTGACGCAGAACAGAAGCTCAAGAAGCAGCCGGGTGCAGGCGCGCCGGAAATCGCGCTTGTCGAAAATCCCGACATTCTCGCCACGCTGTCGCAGCTTCAGAACAACCGCCCGCCACTTGTTGTCGGCTTTGCGGCGGAAACGGAAAAAGTGATTGAACATGCGCAATCGAAGCGCGCGCGCAAGCGCTGCGACTGGATCGTTGCGAACGACGTCTCACCCGCAACAGGCGTGATGGGCGGCGACCTCAACACGGTGCATCTCATTACTGGCGCAGGCCAGGAAGACTGGCCGCTCCTGCCCAAGCAGGCGGTTGCCGAACGCCTTGCGCG
Organism: Parvibaculum sp.; assembly: GCA_041678065.1. Classification (GTDB taxonomy): domain Bacteria; phylum Pseudomonadota; class Alphaproteobacteria; order Parvibaculales; family Parvibaculaceae; genus Parvibaculum. The sequence goes on from JBAYOU010000097.1 coordinate 454, forward strand.
GCGGATTGCCGAACATTTCTCCAGCAATGAGACAAGCGCATGACTCCCAAGATTGATATTCGCGTGCAGCGCCTGCCGCATGGCGAAGGCTTGCCGCTGCCGCGCTATGAGACGGAAGGCGCTGCCGGCATGGACCTGATCGCCGCGCTGCCTGAAGGCGAACCTCTCTCGCTTGCCTTCGGTGAACGCGCGATGGTGCCGACCGGCCTCGCCATTGCGCTGCCTCAGGGCTATGAGGCGCAGGTGCGCCCGCGCTCGGGCCTTGCTGCGAAGAACGGCGTCACGGTTCTCAATTCTCCGGGTACGGTCGATTGCGACTATCGCGGCGAAGTGAAAGTGATCCTCATCAATCTCGGGCAGGAAAGTTTCATCATCGAGCGTGGAACGCGGATTGCCCAGATGGTCATTGCGCCTGTCACACAGGCAGAGCTTCACGAAGTGGAAGCACTTGATGCAACCGCGCGTGGCGCAGGTGGCTTTGGCTCGACAGGCACGAAAGGGTAAGCGGCGGATGCTGAGACTTTCCAAGAAAACCTGGCTCGCCCTCGAAGCGGTTGTCGATGTGGCAATCAATGCGCGACCAGACCCGGTTCAATCGAAAGAAATCACCAAGCGGCAGGGTATTCCCCAGCGTTATCTCGAACAGGTGATGCAGCAACTCGTTCATGCCGGTATTCTGAAAGGCGTGCGTGGGCCGCGCGGTGGATATACGCTGGCGCGAGAACGGCGGCGTATTCTGGTTGGCGATGTGGTGCGCGTGGTCGGCGCGATGGAAGCGTCCGACGAGCCCACCGCCGCGACGCCCTCCGAGCTTGGCGAGCGCGTGATTGCGCCGCTCTGGCAGGATGTTCAGGTTGAACTGATGGAGAAGCTTGACGGCATCACCATCGAGGATCTTTGCCGCAAGGCGGAAGAAGCAGGTGTCGGCAACTCGAAACCCGTCGCCGATTTCACTATCTGATATCAGCGCGAGAGAAGAGCGGCCCTCAATGCCGGGGTCAGGCACCACAGATGACACGTCACATTCAGGTCCGGGAGGCCATCATGAGCGAAGCGAAGAAACCAGGACGCGGACGCATCTATAACGACATCACCGAGACAATCGGCGATACGCCGCTGGTGCGCCTCAACCGCATGGCGAAGGATGCGGGCGTCGTTGCCGATATCCTTCTGAAGCTTGAATTCTTCAACCCGCTTTCAAGCGTCAAGGACCGCATCGGCGTGTCGATGATCGAGGCGCTGGAGCGTCAGGGCAAGATCACCGACAACACGGTCATCATCGAGCCTACATCCGGCAATACCGGTATTGCGCTCGCCTTTGTCTGCGCGGCCAAGGGCTATCGCCTCATTCTCTGCATGCCGGAAAGCATGTCGCTGGAGCGCCGCAAGATGCTCGCTCTTCTCGGTGCAGAGCTTGAACTCACGCCGAAAGAAAAGGGCATGAAGGGCGCCATTGCGCGCGCTGAAGAACTTCTCGCGCAGCATCCGAACTCCGTCATGCCGCAGCAGTTCGACAATCCGGCCAACCCGGAAATTCACCGCAAGACCACGGCAGAAGAAATCTGGAATGACACGGATGGCAAGGTTGATGTCATCATTTCCGGCATCGGCACGGCGGGCACTTTCACAGGCGTTGGCCGCTCGCTGAAAGAGAAGAAGCCGAGCGTGAAGATGATCGCGGTCGAGCCGGAAGACAGCCCCGTGCTTTCCGGCGGCCAGCCCGGCCCGCATATGATTCAGGGCATCGGCGCAGGCTTTGCACCGGGCAATCTCGACAAGTCGCTGATCGACGAGATCATCACCATCGGCAATGAAACCGCCTTCGACCATGCACGCAAGGCAGCGCGCCTTGAGGGCATTCCGTGCGGCATTTCTTCGGGTGCCGCGATTGCTGTGGCGCTGGAAGTGGGTGCGCGGCCCGAGATGAAGGGCAAGACGATTGTTGTCATTGTTCCTTCTTCCGCCGAGCGCTATCTCTCTACGGCGCTTTTCGACGGGATATGATCTCTCAGCCGCTCGCTGCCTCATTGGTGGCGGGCGGCAGACCCGGTCCCCGCTCGACCGTCATGTCGCGGGCCTTCAATTCCTCGCCACATGCAGAACATGTGTGAACCGCCTGCGCAACATGACCGCAATTCTTGTGGCGGCGAAGCAGCGGCGGCCCCTCCGGCCCCGCGAGCCATTTATCGCCCCAATCAAGCAGCGCCAACAAAACCGGATATAGCTCCAGCCCTTTTTCGGTGAGGCGATATTCCTCGCGGTGCGGGCGCTCCTGATAAGGCTCTTTTCGCAGCACACCTGCTTCGGTCAGCTTTTTCAGCCGGTCGGCCAGCACATGGCGCGCAATGCCGAGCCTTTGCTCGAACTCCTCAAACCGGCGCACCCGCAAAAAGCATTCTCGTAGAACGAGCAGCGTCCACCTGTCGCCCACAATGGATAGGGAGCGGGCGAGCGAGCAATATTCGCGATCAAGCTCTTCCCAGCGCATAGTCTGTCCTCCAGGGCCAGTGTTGGAGCCCGTCTGCGAGTATAGTTTGACAAGTTCTCTTTCGGAACCCAAACTCATCATAGGTTCAAAAACAGAACCCACTATCAGGGAGGCGCATCGCATGAGCGGCAGGAAAGCAGCCATCATCATCGGCGCGGGCGATGCGACCGGCGGTGCCATCGCAAAACGCTTCGCGCGTGGGGGTTATGTGGCCTGCGTAACGCGCCGCAATCCAGACAAGCTCGTGCCCCTTCTGGACGATATTCATGCCGCGGGCGGTGAAGCGCGGGGTTTTGGCTCCGATGCCCGCAGGGAAGATGAGGTCATCACCCTTTTCGAAACGGTCGAACGCGAGGTCGGGCCGGTTGAGGTTTTCGTCTTCAACATTGGGGCGAATGTGAACTTCCCGATTACCGAGATGACGGAGCGCGTCTATCGCAAGGTCTGGGAGATGGCGGCCTATGCCGGCTTTCTCACGGGCCGCGAGGCGGCGCGCGTGATGCTGCCGCGCGGGCGCGGCACAATGATCTTTACCGGCGCAACGGCAAGTCTTCGCGGTGGTGCGGGTTTCGCGGCCTTTGCAGGCGCAAAGTTTGCATTGCGCGCCCTTGCGCAAAGCATGGCGCGGGAGCTTGGACCGCAAGGCATTCATGTCGCGCACCCGATCATTGATGGTGCCATCGACACGGCCTTTATCCGCGATAACTTCCCCGAACGTTACGCACTGAAGGAAGAAGACGGCATTCTGAATCCGGACCACATTGCCGAAGCCTATTGGCAGCTTCATTGCCAGCCGCGCAGCGCCTGGACGCATGAGCTGGATCTGCGGCCATGGCTGGAAAAATTCTGAGGGAGCAAGGAGCCCGTCCATGAGCAGACAAGTGGAATTTCACTTCGATTTCGGCAGCCCGAACGCTTATCTCGCGCATAAGATAGTGCCCGATATCGAGAAGCGGACCGGCGTGACATTCACCTATGTGCCGGTGCTGCTCGGCGGCATCTTCAAGGCGACGAACAATGTCTCGCCGATGGTTGCCAACCAGGGCATCCGCAACAAGAACGAATACCAGTCCCTTGAAATGGACCGCTTCGTGAAGAAGCACGGCCTCACGAAGTTTGCCTTCAACCCGCATTTCCCCGTGAACACGCTGCAGATCATGCGCGGCGCGGTGGCAGCCGAGCTGGACGGCTTCCTCCCCACCTATATCGAAGTGGTGATGGCCGCGATGTGGGAAAACAAACTCAAGATGGATGATGCCGAGATCATCCAATCCACGCTGGATGCAGGCGGGCTTGATGGCGCGCATGTTCTTGCCCGCATTCAAGATGCAGATGTAAAGGCAAAACTCATCGCGAATACGCAAGCAAGTGTGGAGCGCGGCAGCTTCGGTATCCCGACCTTCTTCGTCGATGGCGAGATCTATTTCGGCAAGGATCGGCTCCGAGAAGTGGAAGAAGCCATCACCCAAGCCTGATTTACCCGGCGTTCATCGCGGGAGCGTTGCCGTGCGCGGATTGCTGTGGCACATCCCCGGATAGTTATTCTGTCTGCCGGAGTATGCGCCTGATGAATGCGAGTGTTCCTGTCAAAACGCCGATCTTTTCCCGTGCGGGCGATGTCTGGGTGCCGGATGCCTATGCGGCTGGGCCCTTTCGCGGACTTTATGGCGGTGCTGTCGCGGGTCTTGTCGGCGCGGCGATGGAAGAACATGCCCGCAATGAGGGTTGGGGCGTGCCGCTTTCATCAAACGTCACCATTCTTCGCCCCGCACCACTTTCCCCTCTCGCAACCGAAATCAGCGTGTTGCAGGCCGGGCGGCGCAATGCCGTTGCCGAATGCGTGCTGCGTGATCCGGCAACAGACAAGCTCATCGCCAAGGGGCAGGCGATCTTCGTGCAGCCTGCGCCCAACACATCTGCACCGCTCATGCCGGAGCCACAGGGCACAAAATGGAATGTCGATCCGGAAACACTGCCGCTCTGGCAGGAGGGGCGGCGCCCGGAGCATGTGAACTTCCTTCATATTCTCGACATGCGCGATGAGAGGAACGAAAGGAATGAGCCGACCATCCGCTGGTCGCGCATGATGCGTCCGCTCATGCCCTTCCCCTCGCTGCTCGGCACTCTCTTCACCGCTGCCGACAATGCGTCTGCCTTCTGGCTTTCGGCGAGCGGCGCATGGCCGCCCGATTTCGGCTTTCCCAATGTCGATGTGTCGGTGCATGTTTCCCGTGCGCCGCAGGGGGAGTGGATTGGCGTGCTGCCTGACGCATTGCTGCATCAGACCGGCATGGGCATGAGCGAAGGCGTGATTTACGACCAGGCGGGCGTGCTTGGCCGGACGTGCCAAACCAATCTCATCGTGCCGCGTTGAAGCATTTTCTCCGCTGAGCCGCGCCGTGCTATGACAGGCACATGGCCCTTTCTGACGACCAGCTTGAGCGATATGCACGGCACATTGTGCTGAAGGAGATTGGCGGCCCCGGCCAGCAGAAGCTCCTGAAAGCGCGCGTGCTCATCATTGGCGCGGGCGGCCTTGGTTCGCCCTGCATGATCTATCTCGCCGCTGCCGGTGTCGGCACGATCGGCATCATCGACAATGACAATGTGTCGCTCTCAAACCTGCAACGACAGATCGCGCATGGCACAGATGATGTTGGCCGGGCAAAAACCGAAAGCGCGGCAGATACGGTGCGCCGCATCAACCCTGATGTGACGATCATTCAGCACAAGGAACGCCTGACAACGGCGAACGCCATAGACATCATCTCGCAATATGATGTAGTCGCGGATGGCTGCGACAATTTCGAAACGCGCTTTCTGGTAAATGATGCCTGCTACTTCGCAAAAGTGCCGCTTGTCTCGGCGGCGGTCGGGCAGTTCGAGGGGCAGGTCGCAGTGTTTCGTGCATTCGAGCGCG
>JBAYOU010000098.1:0-5835 GCA_041678065.1 Parvibaculum sp.
TGCGCCATCTTGATCTGGATCATGTCGGCATTGGCGAGATATTCCGCCGTCACGCCGAAGCGGCCAGACGCCACCTGCTTGATGGAGGAGCGCATGCTGTCGCCATTGGGCAGCGGCTTGAAGCGATCCGCTTCCTCGCCACCTTCGCCTGTATTGGAGCGACCGCCGATGCGGTTCATGGCCATTGCCAGCGTTGTATGAGCCTCGCGGCTGATCGAGCCGAAGGACATGGCGCCGGTCGCAAAACGCTTCACGATTTCCGATGCCGGTTCGACCTCATCAAGCGGCACGGGCTCGCGGCCATCCTGTTCAGCGGTCTTGATATCGAAGAGGCCGCGAATGGTAAGAAGCCTTTCGTTCTGCTCGTTGATGTGGCGAGCAAAGGCGCGGTACTTGTCGCGGCTGTTGCCACGCACGGCATGTTGCAGATCGCGGACGCTGTCTGCGGTCCAGGCATGTTCCTCGCCCCGCATGCGGAGGGCATATTCGCCGCCCACTTCAAGCGCGTTGCGGAGTACGGGTGCGTCAGACCAGGCAAGGCGGTGGCGCTCGAAAGTTTCGTGCGCGATTTCCTCGATGCCCACGCCTTCGATCATCGAGACAGTGCCGGTGAAATAAGCATCGCAGAATGCGCTTGAGAGGCCGATAGCATCGAAAATCTGCGCGCCGCAATAGGACTGGTAGGTCGAGATGCCCATCTTGGACATGACCTTGAGGATACCCTTGTCGATGGCCTTGATGTAGCGCTTCTCGGCTTCCTTCTGCGTCAGGCTCGGATCGAGCTGCGGCAGCATTCCGGCAATCGTCTCGAAGGCGAGATAGGGGTTGATTGCTTCAGCACCATAGCCTGCGAGGCAGCAAAAATGATGAACCTCGCGCGCTTCGCCCGTTTCCACAACGAGGCCGACCTTGGTGCGAAGCCCCTTGCGGATCAGGTGATGATGCACGGCGGAGGTTGCCAGCAACGCCGGAATGGCGATGCGATCCGCGCTGACAAGGCGGTCCGACAGGATGACAATGTTGAAACCCTGATGAACCGCTTCCTCTGCACGTTCACAAAGACGTGTCAGCATTTCCGCCATCACATCTTCGCCGCGCTCCACATCAAAGGTGATGTCGAGCGTTTGCGTACGGAAATGGTTGTCCGCCACCTCACCGATCATGCGGATCTTTTCGAGGTCTTCATTGGTGAGGATGGGCTGGCGCACTTCAAGGCGCTTCACCGAGGACATGCCTTCAAGGTCGAGCAGGTTCGGGCGCGGGCCAATGAAAGAGACCAGCGACATGACGATCTCTTCGCGGATCGGGTCGATCGGCGGGTTCGTCACCTGCGCGAAGTTCTGCTTGAAATAGGTGTAGAGCAGCTTCGACTTCGAAGAGAGGACGGAGATGGGCGTATCTGTGCCCATCGAGCCGACCGCCTCCTGACCTTCCGTCGCCATCGGCGCCATCAGGAACTTCAGGTCTTCCTGCGTGTAGCCAAAGGATTGCTGCACATCGAGGAGCGAGCCTGCGCGCGTGATTTCGGCGCGGTGGGGCGGCGGGGGCATATCCTCAAGCTGGATCTGTGTTTCGTTCAGCCACTTCTGATAGGGGTGAAGCTTTGCAAGCTGCGCCTTCACCTCGTCATCGGAGATGATGCGACCCTGTTCAAGGTCGATGAGCAACATCTTGCCGGGCTGAAGCCGCCACTTCTCCACGATCTTCTCTTCCGGCACAGGCAGCACGCCCATTTCGGATGCCATCATCACATCGCCATCATCGGTGACGTAATAACGGGCGGGGCGAAGGCCGTTGCGGTCAAGCGTGGCGCCGATCTGGCGGCCATCGGTGAAGGCAACAGCGGCGGGGCCGTCCCACGGTTCCATAAGGGCTGCGTGATATTCGTAGAAGGCGCGACGCTCTTCATCCATGAGCGGATTGCCCGCCCATGCTTCGGGAATGAGCATCATCATCGCATGGGTAAGCGAGTAGCCGCCCATGACGAGAAGTTCGAGCGCATTGTCAAAGCAGGCCGTGTCGGATTGTTCATGAACGGCAATCGGCCAGATCTTCTTGACGTCTTCGCCGAGAAGCTTCGATTCCATCGAGGCGTAGCGCGCCGCCAGCCAGTTTACATTGCCGCGCTTCGTGTTGATCTCGCCATTGTGGCAGATCATACGGAAGGGGTGGGCAAGGCTCCAGGTCGGGAAGGTGTTGGTGGAGAAGCGCTGATGAACAAGCGCAAGCGCCGTCGTCATCTCCGGGTCGCGGAGATCCTTGTAATACTGACCCACCTGCGCCGCGAGCAACATGCCCTTATAGACAATGGTGCGGGAGGAGAAGGAGGGTATGTACAGTTCTTCCGGCACGCGGCCTTCTTCAGCAAGCAGCGTGTTGAAGATGCGCTTGCGGATGACGAAGAGCTTGCGCTCAAAGGCATCCTGATCGGCGCAGGTGGCCGCGCGCGCGACAAAGACCTGCATATGATGCGGCTCTGTCGGCTTCACGCTCTCGCCGAGGTCGGAATTATCCACCGGTACATCGCGCCAGCCGAGAACCGTCTGGCCTTCTTCCGCGACAATCTTCTCGGTAAGCTTGATGATCCTGGTGCGGTCGTTTTCTGCCCTCGGCATGAAAAGCATACCGACCGCATAGTGACCTTCCGTTGGCAGAATAATACCGAGCTTTTCTGCTTCCTTCCGGAAGAAGGCGTCCGGCATCTGGATCAGAATGCCTGCGCCGTCACCAGCCTTCGGGTCTGCGCCAACGGCGCCGCGATGCTCCAGATTTTCGAGGATCTTCAGCCCGTCCTGGACGATCTTGTGCGTTTTTCGGTTGTGGATGTTCGCGATGAAGCCGATGCCGCAGGCATCGTGCTCGTTACGGGGGTCATAGAGGCCCTGCGCGGGGGGGAGCCCTGCCACGTTCCAGGCCGCCATTCGGCTGGTGTCGTCCCGCTTCTGCGTCATCATCTTCATCCTTCAACATGGCTCGCGAAAAATGCCGGACAGGAACCCGGCAGAGGCGCGAGCGACCTCATTTCTCATTCGGGCGAACACACGTTTCCCGTTCCTCCCGGAGCCATTTGGCCTTAACCCCATAGGGGGCGGGAGGCGTCAGCGGATCGCTGTCGCTATCTCAATAGTCCCAGCCGAAAATCCGGCGAGACTGTCCACCGCTGGGCCGGTTTCGGACCCACTTTGCTGGTATGCTCCGGGCGGCAAGCGGCCATTGGCCACAAGCGCTTCCGCACATCCCACTCACACAGTGCCGTCAGCTCAGACGGATCTTTCTGTTGGTGCTCCCTTGGCCCGGAGCGAAGGCTTTACAGGCCAGACCCATCCCATAGGGTCAGACCTTCCACGCCGGGAGAGGACACTCTCCCAGTGAGAAGGATCATGCCAAACCCGTTTTCCTGAATCAAGCAAATAAGACAGGGATGCTGACCTATAGCGCATTTTTTTTGCCCTTCCCGAGCTTGCCCTGTGAGCCTGCTCTGACATGCTCAGGGCAGGAATCGAAGCCGGTCAGATGATATGCCGGCAGAAGAGAAGGGGGATAAGGTGCTCAATCGCGTGGACAGGGTTCAGCTTGCGGTGCCGGATGCGGAGGCGGCGGCCAGGGGATGGATCAGTCTTTTAGGCGCAGAAAAGGCCGGAGAAGACAGGATCGCCGGGCTCGGTGCGAGGCGCCTGAAGCTTCGGCTGGGCAATGGCTGGGTCGAACTGCTGTCGCCAGATGGGGCGGGGCGGATCGCCGACGCGGTTTCGGCGCGCGGCGCACATTTATATGCAGGTGGCGTCACGGCGCGGGACATGGCGGCGCTGCGCAGCCATCTCAAGGGGCTGGGCGTCGATCCGCTTCATGAAGGCGGGCAGCTTCATCTTGATATGAAGGATACGGGGATTGAGGGCTTGCGGGTCGTGGTGAGCCCCGATGAAGACCTGTCGCCGGTCGGCGATATCGACTTCTTGTATGAAGTGACGCTTCTTTCCGGCGACACGGCGGGCGTGGGCCATGCGCTCAATGCGCTGTTCGGGCTTGATGAGGAGAATTATTCGGAGATCATCTCCACCGTCTTTGGCTATCGCGGGACGCTGACGCTTTTCGAGAAGGGCAAACTTGACCGGCTGGAAGTGATCGAGCCGACCGTGCCGGACACGACGATGGATCGCTATTTCCGGAAGTTCGGGCAGAGCCTCTATATGGCTTTCGCGGAAACGCGCGACATCAACCGCATTACGGAGCGGGCAAAGGAGGTAAGCGCGGGCCACACGATTGATCGGCCGGAAGGGCGGCCAGCCCATCTGCCCTCCGACCAGCTCTGGCTGCACCCGAAGGCACTTGGTGGCATGATGCTTGGCCTTTCGCGGCCCAGCATGGCTTGGTCATGGTCTGGCCAGCCGGAACGCGTGGAATCTGTTGATTGATGGGGCACCCCCGCCCAGGGAAGATAGATGAATTTCACGAGTGACAATGCAGCCGGCATCGCGCCTGAAATCATGGACGCGATGCTGCGGGCGAATAGCGGCAGTGCGGCTTCCTATGGTGCGGATGAGATCACAGCGCGGCTGAAGAAGCGCTTTGCAGAAGTTTTCGAGCGCGAGGTGGAAGTCTTTCCGGTCGTGAGCGGTACGGCGGCAAATGCGCTGTCGCTTGCGGCGATCACGCCATCCTATGGCGCAGTGCTTTGCCATGAGCTTGCTCATGTGCATACGGATGAATGCGGAGCGCCGGAAATGTATTCGGGCGGTGCGAAGCTTGTGACCATGTCAGGTACTGGCGCAAAGATTGACCCCGATGCGCTATCGGCTACGCTCGCGGAGCTTCATCACGGCCATGTCCATAATGTGCAGCCCGCATCGCTTACCCTGACGCAGTCGACAGAACTCGGAACGGTCTATTCCATTGAAGAGATCGGTGCGCTTGCGGATATTGCGCGAGGGCGGAAGCTTGATCTTCACATGGATGGCGCGCGCTTTGCCAATGCGCTTGCCCATCTTGGGTGCTCGCCTGCTGATCTCACCTGGAAAGCGGGCGTGGACATCATGTCCTTCGGTGCGACGAAGAATGGCGCGATGGCGGCGGAAGCGATCATCGTGTTCAGCCGCGGCCTTGCGCGCGATATCAGTTTTCGCCGCAAGAGAGGCGGGCATCTTCTTTCGAAGATGCGGTTCATCTCTGCGCAGCTTGAAGCCTATCTGGAGGGCGGGCTGTGGCTGCGGCTCGCTGCCCATGCCAACGCGATGGCAGCGCGCCTTGCCGCTGGCCTCGGGGCGATGCCGGGCGTGGAGCTACTGGTTGCGCCGCAGGCCAATGAGCTTTTCCCGCGCCTGCCCGTTACCGCCATTCGCCGCCTGCGGGAGAACGGTGCCTTGTTCCATGCCTGGACAATGCCGGGGGACAGCGCCGAGGCACAGACGGTGCGGCTCGTTACTTCCTTCCAGACAGAGGCGGTGGAGGTTGACCGTTTTCTCGCACTTTTGGTGGCATAAGCTCTTCAATATTCATTAAGGCAGGTCGCCTAGCATGGTTTCTTACCGTTCATGCCGCATCCGGCAGGTGGAAACATGGCCAGTCCGACAGACAAGGCGGAAAGTGATTTCAATAGCCTGATCGCGAAGGCAGAGGCTGCCGTGGAGGCGTTGCGCGATGTTTATCGCGAACAGCTCATCGAAGATGTTGCCGCACTCAACGAAATCTGGTCACGGGTCGAGGCGGAAGGTGCAAACGATGCGTGGCTCGATCAGATCCACTCCATCGCCCATAATGTGAAGGGGCAGGGCGGGTCATTTGGCTATGATCTCGTGACGGAAATCGGCGCTTCCTTCTGTGACTATCTGCGCAGCGGAA
>JBAYOU010000099.1:0-5833 GCA_041678065.1 Parvibaculum sp.
GGGGAGGTGGCGCGCCGGAATCTACCAGCGGATGACGTAGTTTATCCTGCCAGCCGACATTAGGTCGCGACTGCCTTGCGAGCGTCATGTCCGTAAAACAGAATTTTCCTTGCTGCCTTTTCTGATGGGACCGTAGAAGTTAACAAAATCATACGGGCACGGAGGATCACGGGTGGAAAGTCGTCATTTTACATCTACTTAGCCGCTGCTGGAGGCTGTGTTTCGGCTTTAAAGTAAACGCTTCTGCAATGGTTCTTGCCTAGGATTTCAGCAGATGCACCGAATTGTTCGGGTGCTGAACGAGAACGCGACCGGGGAACCGGGATGAATTCTGAGAAGCTGACAATAGCCGATGTAGAGCGCCTGCTCTCGGACCCGTCGGAGGACACACGGGCCGAAGTGGCGGCCAAGGTTGCCTTGCAGTTCAGCGAGGTGGAGCTTGCTCCGCGCGAGCGTGAACTGGCACATGAGATTCTTGGCTATCTCGTCCATGATGTTGCGGTTTCCGTGCGCGAGGCATTATCGCGCTGTCTGACATCCAATGCCGCTGCGCCGCGCAATATCGTGCTTCAACTTGCTCGTGATATCGACAAGGTGGCGATACCTGTTCTCGAAAAATCGCCCGTGCTGACGGATGAAGACCTTGTCGGGCTTGTCTATTATGGCTCGCCCGAAAAACAGTGTGCGATTGCAGGGCGCGCAACGCTGGGCGCGCAGGTTTCAGAGGCGATTGCCCATCGCGGTGACCGCAGCGCCGTTCTCACTCTCGTCAACAATTCCGGTGCCATCATCAATGAAGCGGCGGCGACCATGCTTGCCGAACGCTATGGGGATGACAGTGATGTAGCGGCGCCTCTGGTGCAGCGTGGAGAATTGCCTGCGCTTCTCGTCGAGCGGCTGATTGCGATGGTGTCGGAAAATATCCGCACCTATCTCGTCGAGCGGCATGCCATTGAAGGCAGCGTGGCGGCGAGCCTTGAAGAGCAGGCGCGCGAGCGGACCACGGCTGATGCGATCCGGCGGATGGGGCAGGACGATATGCGCAAGCTCGTTGCGCAGCTTGCGCAGAATAACCGTCTCACGCCGTCGCTTGTTTTGCGGGCAGCCTGTGCGGGCGAAATATCCTTTGTGGAGGCGGCGTTTGCGGAGCTGACCGACGTGCCGGATGAGCGCATCTGGCGGCTCATTCATGATGTGGGGGCGCTTGGTTTTCGGGCTGTCTATGCGCGGGCCGGTATGTCGGAGGCGCTTTATCCTGCGTTTCGGCGTGTGCTCGACACCTATCACGCAGTGCGGAGTTCGGATGGCTCGCTTGATCTTGAGCTTTATCGTTTTCATGTCCTCGAAGGGCTGCGCGAGACTTTCGAGCATATAGCGGCGGATGATCTCGACACGATGATCGACCTGCTAGCGAATGTCGCCACAATGCCGACACTGACGCCGCGCCGGAAGTATGTTGCCTGAAAACGGCGTCTGCTTTTTAGAGAAGCGTTTTTGTGCAAAACGCACTAGCTTGCCCATCTTCGATATTAAGGAAGGACAAGCCTCATGAATCACCATCAGGAAGCTTTCATCTGTGACGCTGTCCGCACGCCTATCGGGCGTTATGGCGGGGCGCTTTCCAGTGTGCGGGCCGATGACCTCGGTGCGGTGCCGCTGATGGCGCTGATGGAACGGAACCCCGATGTAAACTGGGCGCGTGTGGATGATGTAATCTTCGGCTGTGCGAACCAGGCGGGAGAAGATAACCGCAATGTCGCGCGTATGTCGTCTCTGCTGGCGGGGCTGCCCGAGGGCGTTCCCGGCTCCACGGTGAACCGGCTTTGCGGCTCGGGCATGGATGCCATCGGCACGGCGGCGCGGGCGATCAAATCCGGTGAAGCGGGGCTGATGATCGCAGGCGGTGTGGAAAGCATGTCGAGGGCACCATTCGTGATGGGCAAGGCGACGAGTGCCTTTTCGCGCGACGCAGAAATCTATGACACGACGATCGGCTGGCGTTTCGTGAACCCGCTGATGAAGCGGCAATATGGCGTCGATTCGATGCCAGAGACGGCTGAGAATGTTGCCGAAGATTTTCAGATTTCGCGCGAAGATCAGGACGCCTTTGCATGGCGGAGCCAGCAGCGGGCGGGCCGCGCCATCGAAGAAGGCCGGTTTGCGGCTGAGATCGTGCCGGTGACAATCGCCTCGCGTAAAGGTGAAACAGTGGTGGACCGCGACGAGCATCCCCGGCCCGACACCACGCTTGAAGCGCTGGCAAAGCTCAAGACACCCTTCCGCGAGGGCGGTACGGTGACGGCTGGCAATGCGTCCGGCGTCAATGATGGTGCCTGTGCGCTCATTCTTGCCTCTGCCGAAATGGCTGAAGCAAATGGGCTGCGGCCGCGTGCGCGTGTGGTTGCCATGGCGACGGCGGGCGTGCCGCCGCGCATCATGGGCATCGGCCCTGCGCCTGCAACGCGCAAGGTTCTGGAGCGTGCGGGGCTCAATCTCGGTGATATTGATGTGATCGAGTTGAACGAAGCCTTTGCCGCACAGGGCCTCGCGGTGACGCGCGATCTCGGGCTGCCGGATGATGCGGATCATGTGAACCCGAATGGCGGCGCGATTGCGCTTGGCCATCCGCTCGGCATGAGCGGCGCGCGGCTTGTGACCACGGCGATCTATGAGCTTGAAAAGCGGCAGGGCCGCTATGCGCTTTGCACCATGTGCATTGGCGTGGGACAGGGCATTGCCATGGTGATCGAGCGCGTCTGACGCTCAGAAACCAAGGGCGATCTGGAGAAGGTTTCGTTTGGAAACGAGATCAGGTGAGAAGGCGGTCGGTTTCACGGCCGCCTTTTTGTTTGGCTGCGCCTTTTGGACAGGCTTTGGCACACGCTGTTTCTTCATATGAGGCAGGGTGCGCGGGCGGCGGACAAGAGCGAGCAGATGTCTGTCGGGAAAGAGGCAGGTGCGGTCCAGCCGCCATGAGACGGCGCGCAGTTCCTCACCGGGGATGAAAGCCTCTGCCACCTCCCATGAATATTCCACGATGGGGGTGAGAGACGCCTCTTCTTCCTCTGTCTCCACCGCTTCCACGAGCACATTTTCGGGCAATGGATCGGTGAGGAGGATTTCTTCCTCCGATTCAGCTTCAGCCACGATGCGCAGAAGTGGCGGTGCCGACCAGCCGATCAGGTCGCCGGGGGATGCGGGCGGCGCAATATGTGCGCCTTGCGCGGCGGTGAAGCCCAGCGCGGGAAGGGCGGTGAGCGTGGTTCGGTCTTCGACGCCGACAGCTGTGGCGCGAAGGCCGCGTGATGCGGCGAGCGAGACACGGCGGGTCAGAAAGCCGAAGCCCGTGCTTTTCAGGCGACGCGCGAACTGGATGATGGCCGCGCCGCCAATCTTCACCTCGTCAAAATGGTCGGGCGTCAGCAGCTCATCAGGCACGATGAGCGCGCCGCCACCGTCCAGCGCGGTGCGGAATCCGAGGCGACGGAAAGCGGCAAGCGTCTGCTGGGCCTCGGCGCCATGCCGGGCAAAAGCACCTTCGGGTACTTCGAGAATGAGAAGGGCGGGGTCGAGGCCGTGCTCGTTCATGATCTGGTCCAGCGCGCCGGGTAGCCCCTTATCTGCAAGGTCGGGTGGGCCGAGATTAATGGAGAGCGGCCAGTGCTGACCGGCCTGCTGCCATTCCGAGATGGTTTCCGCCGCGGCACGCGCGACAAAATGGGTCAACTCGCCGCTGCGTTCGCGCCGCTCGAAGAAGGACAGGAAGAGCCCCGGGGGGAGCAGGCCATAATCCGGGTGTTTCCAGCGGATATAGGCTTCCGCGCCAAGCACCTCGCCCGTCGCAAGGCAAAGTTTCGGTTGGCAGACGAGGAACAGGTGTTTCGCATCAAAGGCGAGGTCGATGTCCCTGTTGGTCAGGCGAAAGGAACTGCTGTACATCTTTTTCCGGACGGTATGCGACTGCATCAAGGACAAGGTCCATGTCCAGCCTCGGGCATGCTCCTTTATGAGTGCTTAACCGGCCGCGACGAGCGATGGATAACGTCGCCAGAAGGTGAACGGGACAGGTGAAATTCGATTCAAAATCGAAATCACGGACAGGGAGCGAACGAGATGGCGAACGGGCAAGTGCAGGCGGGTGGCGACAGGCTCATTCCGGCGGCGACGATTCTGTTGTTGCGGGATGGGATGGAAGGGCTCGAAGTGTTCATGGTGGTGCGGCATCACCAGATCGATTTTGCGAGCGGTGCACTGGTGTTTCCGGGCGGCAAGGTGGACAAGCTCGACATGGCGCCGGGCGTGCGGGAGCGCGCGGATGGCATGGAAGGTCTTGATGACTGGGAGTTCTCCATGCGGGTTGCTGCGATCCGCGAGGCGTTCGAGGAATCAGGCGTGTTGCTGGCGCGGTCGGAGCAGACCGGCTCGATCATTGATGCGGGGCGGCTCAAGGGGCTTGAGCATTACCGCGACCCGCTTAACCGGGGTGAGGTCGGTATTGCTGATTTCCTTGCCCGGGAAGGGCTGCGGCTTGCGGGCGACATGCTGACGCCGTTTGCGCATTGGATTACGCCCAACATGATGCCGAAGCGGTTTGATACACGCTTTTATCTGGCGAATGCGCCGGAAGATCATCTGGCTGTGCATGATGGATCGGAGTCGGTGGACAGTGTGTGGATCAGGCCGGATCTTGCGCTGCGCGAAGCAGATGAAGGCAAGCGCACCATCATTTTTCCGACACGGATGAATGTCGAAAAGGTTGGCCGCAGCCCCAATGTCAGCCATGCCATTGAGGCGGCGAAGAAGACGCCTGTTGTCACGGTAGAGCCGCAGGTGACAAAGAACGAAAAGGGCGAGCCCATCCTGCGTATTCCGGCAGAGGCCGGCTACAGTGTGACGGATGAACCTCTTTCCGCCGTTGCGAATGTGGCAAAGCCGAAAGCGGGTTAGCCGCTATTCCTCAATAGAGGAATTGTTCGGTGATGATGCGTTCTTCCAGCCCGTGGTCGAGATCGAAGAGCATCAGGAGATCGATGCTCGCATCTTCCTCGACTTCCACCACCTGAACCTGACGAAACTCCGTATGGTCGGCGACGGCGCTGACCGGCCGCTTGTCTGCTTCCAGAATGTCAAAGCGCACTTTGGCGCGGTGGGAAAGCAAGGCACCCCGCCACCGCCGCGGGCGAAAGGCGCTGATTGGAGTGAGGGCCAGAAGTGCGGCATCAATCGGCACGATCGGCCCTTGCGCTGAAAGATTATAGGCGGTGGAGCCTGCGGGTGTTGCTACAAGAATGCCGTCACAGATCAGCTCCTCCATGCGCGTCTTGCCGTCGATGGAAATGCGAATCTTCGCCGCCTGATAGGTCTCGCGCAGCAGGGAGACTTCGTTGATCGCGAGCGCGTCGCGATGGGTGCCGTCTGCCAGCGTTGCATGCATGCGCAGAGGGTGAATGGTTGCAAGTTCGGCGGCGGCAAGACGTTCCGTCAGATCGTCTTCGCGGTACTCATTCATCAGGAAGCCGATAGAGCCGCGGTTCATCCCATAGATGGGGATCCTGCGGTTCATATATTGATGGAGCGTCTGGAGCATGAGACCGTCGCCCCCAAGCGCGACGATGACATCAGCCTCCTCGGGCGCGGTCTCGCCATAGCGTTTGACGAGCGCCGTGTGGGCGGAGCGCGCTTCGGGTGTATCTGTCGCGACGAAGGCGATCTTCTCGAATGTCATCGTCTTCTCTTTCAGGGGCGGGCCGAATTCCGCAAGTATAAGGAGGTAAGCATATGGACGGCGAGAAGCAAGCCAAGGCTGAGGGCGAGTTTGTCTTCCTTTATTCGA
>JBAYOU010000100.1:0-5805 GCA_041678065.1 Parvibaculum sp.
CGCTTCGAGGCAGCATCAAGGTCTTCACTTGCGGTGCCTGCAATGCCGCGTACCGTTTCAGCCTGTTCGCGGATCGAGCGGGCGATGCGGTCGCTTTCGCCGCCGAGTGTTTTGGCGATGTCCTCAAGGTTGCGTTTGTGGCGTGCGAGCAGGTCTTCCATCGTCCGGGTACGGAACTCTGCGCGACCCGTTCCCCGGTCGATTTCCTCTACCTCGCGGGTGACGACTTCGCTCAGTTCTGCCGCCTGTTTCAGTGCCGTGTCGAGTCCCTGACGCATCTCGTCCAGCTCGCGGCGCACGGCAGAAGAAATGGTGGTAATCTGGTCCGTCGCAAAATCTTCCGGGTCGGAAAGGCGGATTGCGGTGCGCGCTAACGCCTCCGACATGAGGCGCATTTCCGACCCGCGCCATACCGTCCATGCGACAAGCCAGATGAGCGTGAGCGGAACCAGCGCCGCCATGGCGATGAGGCCCGTTTCGGCCCGTGTCAGCGCCTGCAACCCATCGAGCCCGTAAAGGCCCCAGAGATAGGCCGCGCCTGCGCCCAGGGTGAAAATGCTTGCGAGCGCCGCTGCGCCCCAGATTTTGCGGCTCGGGCGCCGTGCGATCATGCGGTAGAGCGCGCCGCCTGTGGGGCTGTCTTCATTCGCGGCTCGCACACGGGGTGCCTGCGAGGCTTCAATCTTGCTTTCGGGGGCGGTTTCGCCGGATGCCAGTTCAGTGTTTTTCATAAGATTTCCCCGGCTTTCGCGGTCATTTGCTGCGCGGCTGGTTCAAGGTGTCGGAAGGCTCGGGGGGCGTCAACCTTCCTTGGCGTGCATTGCCGTCAAAACCGGCTTGAATCCGCGTCACGGGCCAAAAGAGAACGCCGCTCAGCACATCCCTTAACGAATCGGTATCGCCCGATGCCTAGACTTGGTCATTCCAATGGCTTCAGGCGGAGAGGCAGGCATGACCCATTCCATGGCGGCCCGGCGGGCAGAAGATGCGACCCCTCGCGAGGAGGGGGCAAGCAATGGCCCGCGCCCGGTCGATCTTGTTCATCTCTCGAAATACACGCTGGGCAATCGCTCGCTCGAGAATGAACTGCTCGGCCTTTTCCGTAATCAGGCCGATATCTATCTCGCGCGGCTTGATGGGGCGGGAGATGACAAGGAATGGCGGGACGCAGCCCATAGCCTCAAAGGGTCGGCGCGGGGTCTCGGCGCATGGACGCTTGGTGAACTCGCCGAGGAAGCGGAGAAGACGCCACTCTCTGCGCGCGACGATGTGATGGCGCGCATCCGCGAGGCAGTGGCGGCGGTGAATGCCTTTATCGACAGTGTGGCGGAAGGCTAGCACTCGCTGACAACCCCACCTGTCATTGCGAGCGAAGCTGCCGTTAAACCCCCAGTATCTCCACCACTTCATCAGCAATGGCGAGTGAGGCGGTGAGGCCTGGGCTTTCGATACCAAAGAGATTGACGAGGCCGGGAACCCCATGCTGCTCGGGGCCGGAGAGAATGAAATCCGCCGTCGCCTCGCTTTGCGGGGTCACTTTCGGGCGGATGCCTGAATAGGCGGGCGAGAGCGCACCCTCAGGCAAAGCAGGCCAGTAGCGGCGGATCGCTTCATAAAAGCCCGCACCGCGCTCCGCCTTCACCGCATAGTTGGGCTCACTGCCTTTCGGGACATCAATCCATTCTACATCCGGGCCGAAGCGCGCCTGACCACCCATATCGAGCGTGAGGTGAACGCCAAGCCCTGCCGCTTCCGGCACGGGATAGATGAGGCGCGAGAAGGGCGCGCGGGTTGTGAGCGAGAAATAATTTCCTTTGGCGAAGTAGGCTGTCGGTACATGCGCGGCACCAAGCCCTTCAATGCGCGATGCGAGGCGCGGCGCCCAAAGGCCGGCTGCGTTGATGATGATCTTCGTGCGGAGACGTGTCTCCTCTGCGCCTGTAACATGCAGGACGAAACCATCCTTCTCGCGCGTGATGCGTGTCACCTCGGAATGGAAGGCGATCATCCCGCCCGCATCCTCAAATTCGCCTTGCAGGCTCAGCATGTAGGAATGCGCGTCGATTATGCCGGTGGACGGCGAGAGAAGGGCCGCTTCTGCGCGCAGTGCCGGTTCCATCGCGCGCGCTTCCGCGCCCGTCAGCTCTCGCATATCGCCGACGCCATTCGCCCGCGCCCGCGCGGCAATGCCGCCAAGTTCGGCAAGCTGCGCTTCCTCGGTTGCGACAATCAGCTTGCCGCATTTCCGGTGGGGAAGGTTCCGGCTTTCAAGATAATCATAGAGCTTCGCGCGGCCTTCCACGCAAAGACGTGCCTTCAGGCTTCCAGCGGGATAGTAGATGCCCGCATGGATCACCTCGCTGTTGCGCGCAGATGTTTCCGTGCCGATAGCGTCATGCCGTTCGAGAACAAGCGTGTCATGTCCCGCCCGTGCGAACGCCCGCGCACAGGCAAGGCCCACTACGCCCGCGCCGATAATAACGGCTTTGATTTCGTGTTCAGTCACGACGGTCATTTCAGAACCGCGCCGCTTTCCGCTCCACCGGGCCGTCATCCGTCAGCGCGATATGCGTCAGTGTCTGTTCGTCATGGTTCATGCGCCATGAAAGGAGCTTCTGCGCATATTCAAGCACCAGAGGCAGATAGGCGGGGTCGTTCGCGCGGTTCACGAATTCGTCCGGGTCTTTTTCGAGGTCGAAGAAAAGCGGAGGCAGTTTTGTGAAGTGGACGTATTTGTATTTCTCATCACGGATGATGTTCATCGTGCATTGATGAAGCGTCAGGCCGAGACGCTTTTCTGCATCATCATCGGCGGGATCGCGAAAGTCGAATTCCCAATGGGCTTCGCGTCGCCATGTTGCGGGCATGCGGCCTTCAAGGAAAGTGCGGAGTGAAGTGCCGTCGCATTGCACGGGGATTTGCGCGCCGATCAGGTCGAGCATGGTCGGCATGATGTCCACATTCTCGGTGAAGTGCTCGACCACACTTCCGCGCGCTGCATCCGCTTCCTTTCGCGGATCTCGGATAATGAGCGGGATGTGGTAGGACGCATCGAAATAACCGCCTTTGCCCAGCAGCCAGTGATCGCCCATCTGCTCGCCATGATCGGATGTGAAGATGATGAGCGTGTTGTCCCAGCGCCCGCTCTCTTTCAGAAAGGTGAAGAGGCGGCCCAGCGCTTCATCCACTTCCGACATGAGCCCGTAATAAACAGCCTTCAGGCGTCGCAGTTTTCTCTCGTCATGCGGGGCGTGGTAGAGCCTGCGGCCAAGCTGATGGGCGAGCCAGGGATGCTGCTCGCCTTCTTCCGCGATTGTCGGCTTCCGCGCAAAGCTCGGCACGGTTTCCGGATCATACATCGCGTTGAACGGCTCGGGAGCCACGAAAGGCGGGTGAGGACGCAGCAGCGATAGATGGGCGATGAAGGGCTGATCGCTCGCGCCGATATAGTCAATCACGCGGTCGGTGAGGAAATTCGTATCATCCACCTCCTTCGGATAGATGAGCGGGCGGGGCGCGGGCGCACCGTCTTCATAGTCCGGGCCGGACAGGCGCTCGCCATAAGCGGCGCGAATGTCGTCCGGCACCTTGTAGCCATGTTCTGCGAGCCAGTCGGTCCAGGGCGTTGGCCAGGTCCCCATCATACAGACCGGGCGGATGCCGGGGAGGGGGCCTTCATAGGTCTGGAGCCAGGGGCTGTCGGGCTCTTCCTCGCGTGGGTCCTGGCTCGTATCGGTGTAGCCGAAAAGAACGGGGTCATAACCGAGCCGGCCCGCTTCCTTTGCCCAGTTGGTGTGGCGTGCATCCAGCGGCGTACCATTTGTGCCGGAGCGGTGGTTCTGAAGATACATGCCCGTATGGAGCGAGGCGCGGGAGGGGCCGCAGGGCACGGCATTGGCATAATGCCGCCGGAAGAGCACGCCTTCGCGGGCGAGTGCGTCAAGCTGCGGCGTTTTCACCACCGTGTGGTTAAGGGCCGACAGGCATTCGCCGCGCCATTGGTCGGCCGTGATGAAAAGGATGTTGAGCCGTTCCGCCATTTTGCGCTCTCCCACTGCACCAGATCAGCGAGATTAAGCGATTCCTGTGCCCCGAGGATAAGTGTAAGGCGGGACCGTTTTGCGTGTCTGAAATGTGCTTTGGGCAAAGAGGGGTTGAAAAGATATGTGCCCTGCTGCATCTATGTGCCGCCCCTAGAGGGTAATCCATCCGGCTAGTCCGGCCCCTTCACCTCCGACCAAGAAAAGTAAGATGGCGAAGATCACCTATATTGAGCATGACGGCACGGAACACATCATCGAAGTCGAAAACGGCATGACGGTGATGGAAGGGGCCATCAAGAACTCCATTCCCGGCATTGATGCGGATTGCGGCGGTGCCTGCGCTTGCGCGACCTGCCACGTTTACGTTGCGGAAGAGTGGAAGGAAAAGGTCGGACCGGCCGAGAGCATGGAAGAAGACATGCTCGATTTCGCTTTTGACGTGCGTGACAACTCGCGGCTTTCCTGCCAGATCAAGATTTCGGATGAGCTTGACGGCCTTGTTGTGAACCTGCCTGAAAAGCAGTTCTGAGCCTGATCGGTCCTGCAAACGCCTGAACATCAGGCGTTTGCGGATTTCCGCTTCTTCTCGTCGAATACCACGAATTCGTGCTCGATCGACTTTTCGATCAGGAGTCGCCATAGCGGCTCCGCGATCGCGCGGCTGAAATTGGCTTTGTCCGCCTCTGCCAACACCTTCTGCACTACTTCTTCGATGCGTGCTTCGTCGCGCACGGCGCTGCGCTCGCCCTTAATGATCCCGGCCTGTTCGATATAGCCCTGCCGTTCGGCCAGCAGCCTCACGAGTTCCCGGTCGAGCCGATCAATCTCTCGGCGAACCTCTGCCATCGTGTTGCATTTGACCATCGGCTTTCACCATTTGCAGCTTAGGGGAGGGGCGGGTGCGGCATGCAGTCATGCTGCGCCGCCGCATATGCGGGCTAAGATAAGCATGAAACCCCATTTGTCACGGCCTAAGGGCGCGATTTTTCGCTTGGCGTTGCGGGGCGGGCGACCTATATAGGCGCTTGAGCTTGTAAAATAAAAATAACCACAACTTATAAATGTTATTTCTGCCCTCAAAAGGCAGCTGAAACGACAGGTGGCTTGAGATGACGCAAGAAACAATCACCACGGACGTGGTCATCATCGGGGCGGGGCCCTGCGGTCTGTTCGCGGTGTTCGAGCTTGGCCTGCTCGATATGAAATGCCACCTGATCGATATTCTCGACAAGCCGGGCGGGCAGTGCGCCGAGCTTTATCCCGAAAAGCCGATCTATGACATTCCGGCGCTTCCCGTTGTGACGGGTCAGGATCTGACCGACCGGTTGCTGGAGCAGGCGGCACCCTTCGGGCCGGAATACCACTACAATGAAATGGTGGAAGAGATTCAGAAGCTCGAAGATGGCAGTTTCCGCGTGAAGACCGATGGCGGTCTCGTCTTCGAAGCGAAGGTGATCGTGATTGCGGCGGGTGGCGGCAGCTTCCAGCCGAAGAAGCCGCCGATCCCCGGCATCGAGGCTTACGAAGGCACTTCGGTTTTCTATGCCGTGAAGCGCATGGATGCTTTCCGCGGCAAGAACATCCTGATTTCCGGCGGCGGCGATAGCGCGCTTGACTGGACGATCAATCTCCAGCCGATCGCAAAGTCCATGCAGCTCATTCACCGCCGCGATGGTTTTCGTGCTGCGCCTGACAGCGTCAACAAGATGCATGCGCTGGTGGAAGAGGGGAAGATGCAGTTCCATCTCGGCCAGATCACGGC
>JBAYOU010000101.1:0-5784 GCA_041678065.1 Parvibaculum sp.
AGGCCCTGAAGCTCGGGGAACTCGCCCACCATGCCAGTGGTGAGGTCGGCCTTTGCAAGTTCGGCCGCGATCTGTGCTTTCTCCGCAAAGCTCTCCACATCCCCCAACTCGTCATGCCCGGACTTGATCCGGGCATCCACAGGCCCTCCCGCCGTGTCGCTCTGGATTGCCGGGTCAAGCCCGGCAATGACGTTGAGGGTTGAAGCATGAACATAAGGCGCAATCGCGCGGGCGAGCTTGCCGATGCGAATAGCCTTGTCATGCACCGTGCCGAGCTTGGCATGGAAAACGACTTCATTGAGCTTCGGCAGGCGGCTTGAGAGGGTCTGCTTCCGGTCCTGATCCCAGAGGAAGCGCGCATCGGCGAAGCGGGCACGGAGTACGCGCTCATTGCCATTGATGATGGCCTTGCCGCCATCTTCCGCTTCGAGATTGGCCACCACGATGAAGCGGTTGCTGAGCTTGCCCTGCCCGTCATGCAGCGCGAAATATTTCTGGTTCGCGCGCATGGTGCTGGTCAGCACTTCCTGCGGCACGGACATGAACTCATCATCGATGCGGCCGATCAGCGGCACGGGATATTCAACAAGGCCTGCCACTTCATGCAGCAGCGCCTCATCTTCAACCAGCGTCAGCCCTTCGACTTCCGCCAGAGCCTTGACGCCTGCATGGATGAAGTGTGCGCGCTTTGCCGGATCAAGCACCACCTTCGCTTCGGTGAGCTTCATCTCGTAATCGGCAAAGCCTGTCACGGCGAACTCGGCGGGTGCCATGAAGCGATGACCGCGCGTTGTGTTACCGGACTTGATGCCATCCACCTCGAAGGGGACAACCTTGCCGCCAAGCAAGCAAAGGATCGAATGAAGCGGGCGCACCCAGCGAAGCGAGCCGCTGCCCCAACGCATGGATTTCGGCCATGGGAACGAGCGCACCACTGAAGGCGCGATCTCCGCGATGAGGTCTGCCGTGGCGCGGCCCGGTCTCTCCGTGACCGCAATGTAGAAAGCCCCCTTCTTGTCTTCCTGCACACTTGCCTGATCGATCGAGGAAAGACCGGAGGCGCGGAGGAAGCCGTCAATCGCCTGTTGCGGCGCGCCGACCTTCGGTCCTTTACGCTCTTCCTTCACATCGGGCGTCTTTTCCGGCAGGCCTTCGATGACAAGCGTGAGGCGGCGCGGCGTTGCATAGGCGCGCGCATTCTTGCCTTCAACACCTGCTTCTTTCAGCGCATCGCTGACAAGGCGCACAAGGTCTTCGCTTGCGCGCTTTTGCATGCGGGCGGGAATCTCTTCCGAGAAAAGCTCCAGCAGAAGCTCGCTCATGCGCGTGTCTCCTGCGTCTTCACCCATGCTTCGGCGCAACCCTTTGCCAATGCGCGCACACGGCCAATATAAGCCTGCCGCTCGGTGACGGAGATCACGCCGCGTGCATCCAGCAGATTGAAATTATGGCTCGCCTTGATGACCTGATCATAGGCTGGCAGCGGCAGACCTTTTTCGAGCAGGGCGGCGCATTCCTTCTCCGCATCCTCAAAATGGCGGAAAAGCATTTCCGTATTGGCATATTCGAAATTATGCGCGGAGAACTCCACTTCGGCCTGATGGAAGACATCGCCATAGGTCACGCGGTCTTCGCCGCTCGCGCCGTTGAAATCCAGCTCATAGCCATTGTCGATGCCCTGGATATACATGGCGAGGCGCTCCAACCCGTAGGTCAGTTCACCGGACACCTTCTCGACCTCGATGCCGCCGACCTGCTGAAAGTAAGTGAATTGCGAGACTTCCATGCCGTCGCACCAGACTTCCCAGCCAAGGCCCCAGGCGCCCAGCGTCGGGCTTTCCCAGTCATCCTCGACAAAGCGGATGTCATGGTTCTTCGCATCGATCCCCAGCATCTCGAGGCTTTCGAGATAGAGCGCTTGAATGTTTTCCGGGCTCGGCTTCAGGATTACCTGAAACTGGTAATAGTGCTGAAAGCGGTTCGGGTTCTCGCCATAGCGCCCATCAGTCGGGCGGCGGGAGGGCTGCACATAGGCGGCCTTCCAAGGGCGCGGCCCCAGCGCGCGCAAGGTGGTCGCGGGGTGAAACGTGCCCGCCCCCATCGCCATGTCATAGGGCTGGAGAATGACGCAGCCCTGCGCGGCCCAGAAGGCCTGCAATTTCAGGATCAGGGACTGAAAAGAATTATCTGGCTTCGCCGTCATGGGGTGAGGCGCTTTCAAGCGGAATCGGCAGTGGGATCACAGGCCGCGAGCGCATACCTCGGGCGGGCGCAACCTAGCTCCCGGTCCGGGGAGGGTCAAGTTGAAGGCAGAAAGAGAACAGCCTGGAAAGGGAACCCTGCCGGGCCGAATCACAAACCGATTTTCAGGCCGATGTTTCAGTTCGAGGTCAGATATCGCGGCGGCTGTGTTCCGGCACATAAATGCCGTCGCCCTCATCGCGGAGCATTCCGAGATCGCGCGGTTCCACCCGGTGGCGCGGTCGGGCCCGCGCAAAAGCCTCGCGCTGACGCATGGTCTGGCGCTGAACCGCCTGATAGGCAGCATAGCAAACCGCTATAAACACGGCTGCAAAGACGATCTTCGTCATATCATCGTCCTCTCGATTGGTCCGGCCAAGATACAATAAGCGGCCCGGACGGTCCCATTAAAGGCCAAAACGGTTCCAAAGGGAACGTCTCTCAACGGCAGAAATAAGTCCGTCAGCCATTTGCGAAGCAAATCCCGCTCCCAGCCGGTCGAAAAACCCGTTGGAAACCTCGGTTCCGCCTATGCCGCTGCCAGCACCGGGACGGTACCACGGGGTTTTCGGGCTGATGAGTTTCAGCTTCACATCGGGGCCGAACAATTCCCGCATCTTGCCCCGTACATCGCCTAGGCCATCGGCGAGGCCACGGGCCACGGCCCCCTCGCCTGCCCAGAACTCGCCCGAGAAGATGGCGGGGTCGTCAGCCTTCAGCCGCTCGCCCCGTGCCTCGCGGACGAGCCGCTTGAAATAGTCATGCACGTCCCTTTGCAGCGCTTCGAGGCGGGCCACTTCTTCCGGTCGTTCCGGCTGGAAAGGATCAAGCATCGCCTTGCTCTCACCCGCCGCATGAACACGGCGTTCGACACCGAGCTTCTCAATCAGGCCGGTGAAGCCAAAGCCTGCCGACACAACGCCAATAGAGCCAAGGATCGAGCTTTCATCGGCATAAATCTCGTCTGCTGCGCAGGCAATCATGTAGCCGCCCGATGCCACAACATCTTCAGCAAAAGCATAGACGGGAAGATTCTTCTCCGCGGCAAGGGCACGGATGCGCTTGTAAATCAGCGATGATTGTACGGGTGAACCGCCGGGCGAATTGATGACCAGCGCCACCGCTTTCGCATGCCGCATGGAGAAGGCCGCTTCGAGTGCAGGCGCAACAGCGGCAAGGTTCAGCCCGCCGCGCAATGGCTGCGTAGGGCCGATCACGCCCGACAGCCGCACCACGGCGACAAGGGGTTTCGGTTTCCAATCAGGTGCTACGCGACGGCGCAACGGCGTTGGCAGAAAAGGCGCAAGGCGGTTTCTCATGGCCAATAGATAGGGATAGAGCCGCCGTTCGACAAGCAGACAGGCGTTCGAGGCATTCAAACGGCCTGACTCGGCTGGTCGAGCAGCAAGGCCTCGCCTTCCCGCAGCAGCGCCTCGGCGCGGGGTGTGAAACGGCCATCTGCGCCATGCAGCACAAGGCCCGCCCGCAGCACCAGCGGCGCCTTCGAATCACGCTGGCCCCGAATGATGACGCGCGAGGCTGGCTTGCCTGCGGCTGGCCAAAGCGGAAAGACCTCGATGCCGCCCAGATGGCCCGACATGACGTTAAGCAATTGGCCCAACGCGTCCGCTCGGTGGATGAAGGTGACGCTTCCCTTGGGCCGCGCCATCACGCAGCAGAAGCGCACCCAGTCCCGCAAATCGGAGCCGAGCGTCAGATGTGCTTGCGCCTTGCTGCGATCCGGTGAGGGGGGGTTGGACGCCGGATCGTGATAGGGCGGATTGGCAAAGACATGGTGCCAGCTTGCCGGCGCAAGCCCTGCTGCCGCGAGGTCGCGCACCGAATGGCCGATATCGCCCTCCATGATCGACACGCGACCCGAGAAGCCATTGCGCGCGATGTTTTCTTCGGCGAGGCGGACGAGCTCCGACTGCACTTCAAGGCCCGCCACATCAACCCCACTCACACGCGAGGCGAGGCAGAGGCTTGCCACACCGACACCCGCACCCGCCTCCAGCACACGCTCGCCCGCACGCGCAGGGATCGCCGCTGCAAGAAGCACGGCATCAAGCCCTGCCCTGTAGCCTCGCGCCGGTTGAAGCATGTTCAGCTTCCCGCCGAGAAAGCCATCATCGGTGATGTCAGGTTCGTTCTCTTTCGCTGCTGATGTGCCGCTCATCCGCTCTCGCTCCCTTGAACTTCGTCGAGAATCTTCCGTGCGCCCCCATAGTCCTCGTCCACCACCATGATACGCCTTGGCAGTATGCCGAGCGAGCCTTCCATGAAGCTCATATGACCGTCCATCTCGAAGGGTTCGATACCCTCCTCACGCAGCCTGTGCAGAAGAAAGGAGATCAGCACGGGGTCATTGGTTCGAATCAATTCCTTCATGCCGTTTTCCTTTCCCTTCCGCGCATTTCAGTGCATAAACCGCCGGTGCGGCATATGGCCCCGCATGACCCGGCAAGCAGGCGAAAGCCGTGAATTCACGCAGGAATCCTGCTTTTCCGGGCCTTGCCGCCTATTCAGCACCAACCTATGCTTTCTCAAATGGCTTGGTATTACGAGCCATTTATGGAGTTTTCGGGCCGACAAGCGGCCCTTTTCCCGACGCAGGAGTCACTCATTGGGCGTAGTTGTTCCCCTGGATGAGGATCGCGGCCGCGGCCAAAACGCGGTTGCGGAGTTGCAGGCGCTGGTGCGGCCCGAGATGGAGGCTGTGAATGATTTCATCCGTGAACGGATGGCATCTGACGTGCCGATGATTCCGGAGCTCGCAAGCCACCTCATCAATTCCGGTGGCAAGCGGCTGCGTCCCATGCTGACCATCGCCGCCTCAAGAATGTGCGACTATACGGGCAACGACCATATCAAGCTCGCGGCAACCGTTGAGTTCCTGCATACGGCAACGCTTCTCCATGATGATGTCGTGGATGAAAGCGATATGCGGCGCGGCTCCAAGACAGCGCGGATGCTCTGGGGCAATCAGGCAAGCGTGCTTGTGGGCGACTTTCTGCTTGGCCGCGCTTTCAAGCTCATGGTCGAGACAAAATCGCTTCGTGCGTTGGAAATTATTGCGGATGCCGCCTCCATCATCGCAGAAGGCGAAGTCATGCAGCTTGCGGCTGCAAAGGATACGAGCACCACGGAAGACGCTTATCTGCGCGTAATCTCTGCGAAGACGGCTGCACTTTTTGCGGCTGCATCCGAAATCGGCGCGGTGATCTCAAAGCGCGAGGGCAATGAGGCCGCCGCCCTCCACTCCTATGGCCGCAATCTCGGCATTGCCTTCCAGCTTGTCGATGATGCGCTTGATTATGGTGGGCGCGCGGCTGCACTCGGCAAGAATACGGGCGATGATTTCCGCGAAGGCAAGATCACCCTGCCGGTCGTGCTCGCCTTCCGGCGGGGCACGGCGGAGGAACGCAGCTTCTGGGAACGCACGCTACAACAAGGCGACCGGCAGGAAGGCGATCTGGAACGGGCCGTCGAGTTGATGCATCGCCATTCAGCCCTGGAAGACACGATCCTGCGCGCACGCCA
>JBAYOU010000102.1:0-5708 GCA_041678065.1 Parvibaculum sp.
ATGTTGGAGCGGATAATGTCGTAAAGCACGATGCCGACCAGCTTCGGCAGCAGATACCAGCCCCTCAGGCGCGGCTTCGATGGCCGCAGCGTCGCCATCGACCAGCAGGCGATAAACGAAACCGCGATTCCCAGAAGCAATTGCCCGAGCGAGAAACTCGTGAGCAACATCCACATCACGATGAGCGACAGGGCGAGCAGCGGATAGGGGAAAAGCTTTCTCATGGCTTGCTGCTCCCCCACGGTTCCGTGCGCGGGGCTTGCATCACACCTTCAATATAGCCTGTCGGTGAATGAAGCCCCTGCGCAGTGGTATCGAGGAAGCGCATCACCGGCCCCGCCTGCACGGTGAGCGCAAGTGTGAGGCCAAGAAGAAGCGCGATGGGAACGACTTCGATCAGCAGCACGCGCGGCACCGTCTGTTCCACCGGTGTCCAGAATGTGCGGATGCCGGTTCTGGTCATCGCGATGAGCGCGGAGAGGCCGGAAAGAAGGAGAAGCACGGCAAAGGCCCAGAGCGCGGGCGTCATCTCTCCGCCCTCACCAACGCCGTCGGGGTTCAGCACGCCGGAAAGCATGGCGAATTTGGCAAGAAAACCCGGCAGAGGCGGCATACCGGCAAGCAGCATGCCGCAGGTCGCGAAGCCGAAACCGAGAACGGCAAGCGTGCCCGGCATTATCATGCCCCCTGCTTCTTCCTCTTCTTCTTCTTCGCCCTCGCCATAGGCCTCCATGGTCACGGCCAGCACGTTCGCGATGGCGTCCTGCCCCCTTTCGATGAGTTCAATCAGAAGGAAGAACGCGCTGATCGCAAGCGCCGAGCTTGCCAGATAAAAAAGCGCCCCTGCCGTCACTCCTACATTCCCAATACCGATGGCGATGAGAAGCGTGCCGGACGAAACAAGCACGGAAAAACTCGCTAGCCTCCCAAGCGCCTGCGAGGCGAGCACCCCGATCATGCCGTAGGTAAGCGTCGCCATGCCGCCATAAAGCAGCACATCCTGTCCGAAACCTGCCGAACTGCCAGCTTCATCACTAAAGAAGAGAAGCGAGAGGCGAAGCAGCACATAGATGCCGACCTTGCTCATCACGGCAAAGATCGCGGCTACCGGTGCCGCCGCCGCCGAATAGGCAGGTGGCAGCCAGAAGCTCAGCGGCCACATGCCGGCCTTGACGAGGAAGGCGATGCCGAGAATGGCGGCGCCCGCTTCCAGCATCAGCCGGTCTTCAAGCGGTGTGACGGCGATGCGCTGCGCCAGATGCGCCATGTTCAGCGTGCCCGTCACGCCATAAATGAGCGCAACGCCGATGAGAAAGAGAAGCGAGGCAGCGAGATTGACGACAATGTAGTGCAAGCCGGCGCGCACACGAAGCTGGCCGGAGCCATGCAGCACAAGGCCATAAGAGGCTGCAAGCATCACCTCGAAGAAGACGAAGAGATTGAAAAGGTCGCCTGTCAGGAATGCGCCGTTGAGGCCCATCAACAAGAGCAGGAAAAGCGAATGGAAATGTGGCCCCGCCCTGTGCCAACGCGCCAGCGAAAAAATCAGCGCTGGCACGGCAAGCGCCGCCGCCAGTGCCAGCATGAAGCCGGATAAGGGGTCCAGCACCAGCACAATGGCAAAGGGTGGCGGCCAGTTGCCTACCAGATAGGCATGGGTCGTCGCCTCGCCTGCGTTCGCATCCATATAGAGGTGGAAGAGCAGCAGCACGTTAATGCCAAGCAACCCTAGCGCCGAGAGCAGGCTCACCGTGGATTTGAGTGCCCTGCGCCGGTCATCGAAGAAGAGAAGAAAGGCCGCCGCCGCGAGAGGCAGAACGATGGGCGCAACAATCAGATGGTCGGACCAGAAATTCATGCTCACGGCTCCCGCCCATCAACATGGTCGGTGCCTGTCAGGCCGCGCGCCGCAAGCAGCACCACAAGAAAGAGCGCCGTGGTCGCAAAGCCGATCACGATGGCCGTCAGCACCAGCGCCTGCGGCAGCGGGTCCGTATAGAGCGCAGGGTCCACAGCCACGCTCTTTTCGAGCACGGGTGCGGCGTTCATTTTGAGGCGACCCATGCTGAAGATGAAGAGATTGACGGCGTAGGAAAGAAGCGCAAGCCCGATAATGACCTGATAGGTGCGCGGCCGGAGCAGAACCCAGACGCCCGCACCCGCCAGAACACCGATACCGATTGAGAGAACGAGTTCCATTACGCTTCCTCCGCTTTCGCCGTTTCGGCCACGCGGGCGCGATAGCTGCGGAGCGACTGATGCGCGATGGAGAGAAGGATGAGGCCCGTCGCCCCCACCACAAGTGCAAAGACGCCGAGGTCAAAGAGCAGCGCTGTCGCAGTGGGCACGTCACCCACAAAAGGCAGATCCGTATATTGCGAATAGGAGGTGAGGAACGGATAGCCGAGCAGCCACGAGCCGAGCCCTGTAGAAACGGCAGTGAGCAGGCCAACCGCAATCCAGATCATCGGTAGAATACGCAGCCGGTCTTCCACCTGCCGCGTGCCGAGCGCGAGGTATTGCAGCAAGAAGGCAATCGCCATCGCGATGCCGGCCGCAAAGCCACCACCTGGCAGATCATGCCCGCGCAGGAAGAGGAACGCCGCAAGCAGAATGATGACCGGGAACATCCACTGCATGATGACCGCCGGAACATGAAGATAGTCATGCACCGTCTCGCCGACGCTCCGGTCCGGATGCGCTTCATCGAGCGTCATCTGGATACGTTGTTGCTCAGGCATGCCGACACTTTCCGCCGCAGGACGGAAGCGGCGCAGCAGCGCGAAGATGGTAAGCGCCACAATACCGAGAACCGTGATCTCGCCCAGCGTGTCGAAGCCGCGGAAGTCCACAAGAATGACGTTCACCACATTGGTGCCGCCGCCCTCGCTATAGGCGCGTGACAGGAAAAAATCGGCGATCGTGTCCGGTGTGTCGCGCGTCATCATGGCGTAGGAGATCATGAACATGCCGGCGCCGCAGAGAACAGCGAGCGCAAAGTCCCGCGCGCGCCGCAGCCGCGCCGAGAAGGTCACGGAATTATCCACTTCCTCAAGTCGTTTCGGCAACCAGCGCAGGCCGAGCAGCAGAAGAACCGTCGTCACGATTTCGACGAGAAGCTGCGTCAGCGCGAGGTCAGGCGCGGAGAACCAGACAAAGGTAACGCAGGTCACAAGCCCCGCACCGCCCAGCAGGATGAGAGCCGCAAGGCGGTGATATTTCGCCTGCTGTGCGGCCATCACTGCGCAGATGATTCCCACAATCCAGAGGCCGGCGAAAACCGGGTCGATACCAATAAGCGAGGGCAGGCGGATATCGAAGCCAAGCCGCAGAAGCGACCATGCTGCGGCGACGAAAGTAAGCCCCACAAGCAGGCGCAGCTGCGGCTGCAAGCGGCGCGTACCGAACTTGCCTTCGATCCAGCGCGCCCAGCGCCATGACACGGTTACGAGGATACGCTCGAAAATGCGCTGCCCCTTGAGGTTGCGCAACAGCGGTGGGCCTTCCTCGGAGCGCGCAAGATAGCCACGCAGCAGAATGTAGAGAATGACGCCCGTAACAAGGGTAATCGTGCTCATGATGAGCGGCGTGTTGATGCCATGCCAGACAGAGAGGCTGTATTCCGGTGTCTGTGCGCCAAGCACTGCTTCTACCGCGACATGGAGATAGGGGCCAACGGTGAGTGCCGGAATGATGCCGACAACAAGGCAGGCAAGCACCAGAAGGTCGATGGGAAAGCGCATCCAGTGCGGTGGCTCATGCGGTTCGCGCGGCAGATCAACGGCTACGGGGCCGAAAAACACCGCATGGATGAAGCGCAGAGAATAGGCAACGCCAAGCGCCCCAGCAACCGTCGCCACATAAGGCAACGCCCGGTCGAGGATCGAATCCGCATTCACCATGATCGTCTCCGCGAAGAACATCTCCTTGGAGAGAAAACCATTGAGCAGCGGCACACCCGCCATGGATGCGCTCGCCACCATGGCGAGCAGCGCCGTCACGGGCATGGCATGGTAAAGCCCGCTCAGCCTTCGCATGTCGCGAGTGCCCGTTTCATGATCGATCACGCCCGCCGCCATGAAGAGCGACGCCTTGAAAGTGGCGTGGTTCATCATGTGGAAAATCGCCGCCACCGCCGCGAGCGGGCTTGAAAGCCCCAGAAGTGTGGTGATGAGGCCGAGATGGCTGATCGTCGAATAGGCGAGCAGCCCCTTCAGATCATGCTGGAAAATCGCAAAAAAGGCGCCAAGACAAAGCGTAATCATGCCCGCGCCCGCAACGATGTAGAACCATTCCGGCGTGCCTGAGAGAACGGGCCAGAGCCGTGCAAGCAGGAACACGCCCGCCTTCACCATGGTTGCCGAATGGAGATAGGCCGACACCGGCGTCGGTGCCGCCATCGCATTGGGTAGCCAGAAATGGAAGGGGAACTGCGCGCTCTTGGTCAGAGCGCCAAGCAGGATCAGCACGAGAGCGGGAACATAAAGTTCGTGCTCGCGAATCTTGTTGCCCGAGGCCAGCACCACGTCGAGATCATAGCTGCCGACAATATGGCCAACGATGAGAAGGCCGACGAGAAGGCAGAGCCCGCCGATAAAGGTGATGGTCAGTGCCATGCGCGCACCGTCGCGCGCAGCGGCGTTCTGATGCCAGAAGCCGATCAGCAGGAAGGAGAAGATACTGGTCAGTTCCCAGAAGATCGTGAGCAGGATGAGATTGCCTGAAATCACCATGCCCTGCATCGCGCCCATAAACGCGAGCAGGAAGGCGAAGAAGCGCGGCACTGAGTCCTGTTCGGACATGTAGTAGCGCGTATAGAGCACCACGAGGCAGCCGATCCCCATGATGAGCATGGAGAACATCCAGGCGAAGCCATCCATCCGTAGCGTGAAATTGAGCCCAAGCTCCGGCAGCCATGCGACTTCGCTGCGGATCACCGTACCATCGGCAATGGTGGGGTAGAAGGACGCGACAATGATAAGGCCGGTAAAGGCAACAGCGCCCGAGAGCAGTGCCTGCGCATTACGGTTGGTGAACGGCAGGCTGGCCGACAGGGCGCTTCCCACAGCAAGAAGCAGGATCAGCAAAGGAAGAAGCGCCTGTTCATTCATGCTGCGCGGTCACCATTATCGTTGCGTCTGCAAAGGGGTCAGACTCTTCGCAGGCAGGGGACGTCTATATTCTGGCCGGAACGACCAACGGGGACGATGTTTTCTTGAAAGACGATTGTGCTTTAGAAAACATGAGTTTGGAAGTGAGATCGCAGAAATAGGTCGCATTCAGGCCAGCCCCGATGCGCTCTCTCTCCAGCGTCTCCCTGTCCCGTTTCGGGTTGCGCTTCGGCGCACCTGCCCAAGACAGCTAAGGACTTAAATGACCCGACCGCGCTTGTCGAACGTCCGGAGATAAAAAGGATGTGAAGTAGGAGTTTCGCCCGCTGCACAAATTTTTCTCGTCCGAACTTATCCCCCCCGTGTTGCGCCCGTGTGAAGCTTTGCCTCCGTAATCGGATCAAGGGAGAGTGACATGACAAAATTTTTCAATGAGGCCGCGACGAGCGGCAGCTCCACGGCTATCGAGTGGCAGGGCGGGACCGGCACATTCTGGGCTTGGGGCGAGTTTGACGGCGCGACGGTCGCGCTGGAGGCGAGCCCCGATGGCGAGATCTGGTTTTCCCTCGGCGAGCCGGTCTCCTTCAGCGACAAGGG
>JBAYOU010000103.1:0-5701 GCA_041678065.1 Parvibaculum sp.
GCCCCCAAGGGCGATGCCAGCGCGCCATTGAAGGCCATGCTGGTTGATAGCTGGTATGACGCCTATCTCGGCGTGGTCGTGCTGGTGCGCATCATTGATGGCGAACTGAAAAAGGGCCAGCGCGTCAAGATGATGGGCACCGGCGGCACTTACACCATCGATCAGGTCGGCATCTTCCGCCCGAAAAAGGAAACGGTGGCGAGCCTCACGCCGGGTGAGATCGGATATTTCACCGCTTCCATCAAGGAAGTTGCCGATACGCGCGTGGGTGACACGGTAACGGAAGAAAAGCGCCCTTGCGCCACGGCTCTTCCGGGCTTCAAGCCTGCACAGCCGGTTGTCTTCTGTGGCCTCTTCCCGGTTGATGCAGCGGATTTCGAAGATCTGCGCGAGGCGATGGGCAAGCTCCGCCTCAATGATGCGAGCTTCGAATATGAGATGGAGACGAGCGCGGCGCTGGGCTTCGGTTTTCGCTGCGGCTTTCTGGGCCTGCTTCATCTCGAAATCATTCGCGAGCGGCTGGAGCGTGAGTTTAATATTGATCTCATCACCACGGCACCTTCGGTCATCTATCAGTTGCACATGATCGATGGCACGGTGAAGGAGATGCATAACCCGGCAGACATGCCGGACCCGACACGTATCGACCATATTGAAGAGCCGTGGATTCGCGCGACGATCCTGGTGCCGGACGAGTTTTTGGGCGCTGTGCTGAAGCTCTGCGAAGACAGGCGCGGCACGCAGATCGACCTGACCTATGCGGGCACACGCGCGATGCTCGTCTATCGCTTGCCGCTCAACGAAGTGGTGCTCGATTTTTATGACAGGCTGAAATCTGTCAGTCGCGGCTATGCGAGCTTCGACTACCAGATCGAAGGCTATGAAGCGGGCGAACTGGTGAAGATGTCGATCCTCGTCAATGAGGAGCCGGTGGATGCGCTGGCGACGATCGTGCATCGCGCCCGCGCGGAGCAGCGTGGCCGCGTCATGTGCGAGAAGCTGAAGGAACTGATCCCGAAGCACCTCTTCAAGATTCCGATTCAGGCAGCGATTGGCGGTCGTGTGATTGCGCGCGAAACCATCTCCGCCATGCGCAAGGACGTGACGGCGAAGTGCTATGGCGGCGATATCAGCCGCAAGCGCAAGCTTCTGGACAAGCAGAAGGAAGGAAAGAAAAAGATGCGGCAGTTCGGTCGCGTCGAGATTCCGCAGGATGCCTTCATCTCTGCGCTCAAGATGGACGAGAACTGAGCGAGACTTGCGCCTCGCTTCACGCAATCAAAAGGCCGCCTCGAAAGGCGGCCTTTCTTGTTGATGCGGAAGTTGGCGCTTCAGTCGCCCCGGCGCAGCAGCGCGGCAAGCCCCGCGATCACGATGCCGATGATGCCGAGCACGCCCCAGGCCGGAAACGCCATCACGGACGCGACGGGCCCCCGCGCTGCTTCAGGCGCGCCTTCGGCCGCCCAGCCAGAGAAGGCGTCACGGCTACCTTCATGCAGAATTCCCCACAGGTCATTGAATGACCGCATGGTGACTTCCCGCGCTTCCAGAGACAGCAAGGCATCCGAGCCCAGCGCCATCAGCGCGACGATGATGAAAAGAAGTCCGATCAGCCTGAACACGATCATGACTAGAGCCCCCCAGCCCACATATTGAATATCGAAACCACTCAAGCATCGAACGGTAGCCGGATCGACTGTGCCAAACAAGCACACTTCGCCGAAGGTTTTGTAAAATCAAAGGTCTGCCGGGCGCCTTCCTTGTTGATTCAGCTCTTTTGTTGCGTATAGTGCCGCCACTTCGCCCGCCGCGCCGGGTGACCCGGAGGGGTGGCCGAGTGGCTGAAGGCGCACGCTTGGAAAGCGTGTATACGGGAAACCGTATCGAGGGTTCGAATCCCTCTCCCTCCGCCAAATATTTTTCATATGAAAATCAAAGGCTTACCAGGCCAGCCCTCGGCACTGGCCGGTCCTGCGCCCGCGTGACCCTGCGTTTTGCCTGATTTTGCGGTTTCGGGCCGGGTAGCGGGTAGGGGTATGTGCCGGGACTGCTGCATCTTTGCTACAGCCCGGCTGCAAACATGGTTAATTGGCGGGTGCTGTCCCCAAAATCAGTTCGTGCGGGGAATGGAGTTCGCCCGGCGCGGCTTCAGATAGGACACTTCCTTGAAGTTGATCGTCTTCGTGACCGCGCTGCTGATAGGCGAAGTATAGGTGTAGAACACCTCCGCCACGATCACGCTGGTGCCCGGCGTTGTCAGGCCCGGCGGCAGGTCGAAGTTCGAGCCGGTGGAGCGCGGCGCAATCTTGTGGCCATCGCTCCAGGCGACCTTGTTCACACCGGACGCATTGGCAACAACGCTGGTGATACGGATGGAAAGCCCGTCCGTGCTGAAGGGCTTCATGATCGCGGAACTCGCCGCGAATACATCATTCATATCGCTATTGCTGATCGAGGCCGCCTGCCCGACGAGATCAGCCGCCGTATAGGCAACAGATGTTGTGCGTCGATCAGCCGTCAGCATCTGCGTGATTTCAAAAGAACCGAAATAGAGCACCAGCATCAGCGGAAAGATGAGCGCGAATTCCACCGCGCCAAGCCCGCGCACATCGACAAGGAAGTGTCGGAGGAAGTGATGCGCAAAATGTTTCATGGGGAATGTCATCGCACGCTCCGTCAGTTGGCTGGCAACATGGAGCCGAAGGGTTCATTGCGGAAGGCTGCGCTCGCTGCGATCAGCCGCCCTCCCCCTTCAAGGTTTGAAAGGCCGATAAAGGAAGGCGTCATTACGCCCCAGGAGAAATAGGCCCGCACAAGCACGATCTCGCCAGCGGAACCCGGCTGGAACACAGTGTTCGTGATGAGCTTGCCATCCTTGTCCACGAGCGACGGCGGCTGCACATTGCCGAAATTGCTGTATTTGCGGACATCGACATGGAGGTTGCTCTTGCAGTCGCTGATCAACACCATCTGGTCGCAGATCAGATCCTTGAATTGACTTTCGGTCATCCCGCCTGACTGCGCCTGTCCCGTGCGGATAAGGCGTCCCGCATCGGCGACCACGCTGTCGAGATTGGCTGTGCTGAAATAGATCACGCTGGTCTCGATCAGCGCGAAGAGAAGCGCGAAAAAGGGGATCGCAAGCAGGCCGAATTCAACGGCGGCGCTACCGCTTTGCGAGCGCCGGAAGCGGCCCGTAGTGCCGCGCCGCCGATAAAGCCGATCGAGAGGAAATACAGGCATCCTTGCCCTCGCGCTGAATAGCCACCATGGCGCAGTGTCTAGATAACGCGCGTGCAGTTACCAAAAGGTAAGGACCGATTCAGGGCAGGTTACAGATTCACGGCTTCTTAACGGCGAAAACCCTAAAATCTGCTAGTGCACAATCTGCCCTTCGGCGCCACGGCGTCGCAGGGTACGCAAGGTGGTTTCGGTTCATGTGGCGTTTCAGAAGCCTGTTCGGTCGGTTTGTCTCCGATCAGCGCGGCAATTTCGCGATCATGTTCGCATTGGCCGCGCTCCCCATCATCGTTGCAGCGGGTGCGGCGGTTGATATTTCGCGCGCCTATGCGGTCGAGAACCGCCTGAAAGCCGCGCTTGATGCGGCAGCCCTTGCCGTGGGCGGAGCGCCCAACCACACGAACCAGCAACTTCAGATGATTGCGCAAAACTATTTCGACGCGAACTACCCCGCTGAGAAGCTTGGGGTTCCAGGCATCGTTGCCGTCACGCAAAACGGCAATGTCGTCTCGCTCAGCGTGAAGGCTGACATGCCGACCACGCTGATGGGCATTGCAGGCATCAAGACACTCGACATCGCGGCCTCGTCACAAGTCACGCGGATGGGCAAGAAGATCGAGGTGATGCTCGTTCTCGACAATACGGGCTCGATGGATTCAGGTGGGCGCATGACCGTTCTGAAAGCGGCTGCGAAGGATCTCATCACCACCGTCTCCGCCGCCGCGCTCAACCCAGGTGATGTGCGCATCGGCATCGTCCCCTTCACTACCGATGTGAATGTCGGCTCGACGAACAAGGATGAAAGCTGGCTCAAATGGACGTGGTCACACCCGACCCACTGCACCACCTCCGGTTCGGGAAAGAACAAGAAAACCGTCTGTGTGGATGATCGCAGCGTCTCGAAGAATAGCTGGAGCGGCTGTGTCACCGACCGCGATGAGAATTACGATGTGGCCGTCTCAAAGCCCACCAACAACAATTCGACCAAATATCCGGCGAATGACGACAACCAGTTCAACGGCAATTGCAACTTCCCGGCCATAGTGCCGCTCTCGACCGACTGGCAGATGCTGAAGAACCGGATCGACGCCATGAAGTCCGGTGGTGGAACCAACACGACAATCGGCTTTGTCTGGGGCTGGCAGATGCTGACCAACGGCGCAACTCTCTCCAATGCCGCGCCGGCTGATCCGAAAGAACTCGAAAAGGTGATGGTCTATCTGACCGATGGCGACAACACCTATTATCGCGGCGGCATGGGCAATCAAACGAATGCGAGCTGCAATGGCAGCGCCAACTGTCCTCGTGTGGATCAGCGCTCGCAACTTGTTTGTGATGGCATGCGTGCTGCGGGGATACAGGTCTATACAATCCGTCTCATTCAGGGGAATGCCACGCTGCTGCGCAACTGCGCGACAGAACCGAGCATGTATTACAGCGTGAACTCCGCCAACGAACTGAAGGATGTGTTCGCCTCCATCGCTCAATCGCTCTCAAACCTGCGGATCAGCAAGTAAACGACGGTTTGCTCTGTGCCTGCGTCCTGGATTGCCGGGTCAGGCCCGGCAATGACGAAAGGGGAAGGGGAATGCTGTGCGCTGCATGACGAGGCAACGAACAGAAACCTAACCTTGTCCCCAACCCTCTCCCCAAAACCGTCATGCCCGGACTTGATCCGGGCATCCAGACGGCTTGCGCCGTGCTCACCCCATGGATTGCCGGGTCAGGCCCGGCAATGACGAAAGGAGAAGGGTAATGCTGGGCGACGCATGACGAGTCAACGAACAGAAACCTGACCTTGACCCCAACCCTCTCCCCAAAACCGTCATGCTCGGCCTTGATCCGGGCATCCAGACGGCTTGCGCCGTGCTCACCCCATGGATTGCCGGGTCAGGCCCGGCAATGACGAAAGGAGAAGGGGAATGCTGTGCGACGCATGACGAGTCAACGAACAGAAACCTGACCTTGTCCCCAACCCTCTCCCCAAAACCGTCATGCCCGGACTTGATCCGGGCATCCAGACGGCTTGCGCCGTGCTCACCGCATGGATTGCCGGGTCAGGCCCGGCCATGACGAGGTTGGTTTATTGACGATTTGAACAACCTCGGCGACTTTTCAAACAGTCTCCTATTCGACGGAGACCGCCGCAGCCGAGCCCGATGACGACCCTGCGCCGGAAGCACCTGACATCTGCCCCATGATGCTGCTGAAAGCATCCGGGCTATCGCCAACAACCGGCACGCGCTCGCAGCGCGGCGTGCAATTATAAGAGAGCTGGCCTGTGCCGCGTGTCAGCGTCACGGCAGAGGCGCTTTGCGATGTCACGCTGACATTCATATCGGCGATCTGCTTGCCCTCATTATTGAGGATGATGAGATTGGTAGTGCCGTAGCTGCGGCCCATCACATAGAGAAGCTGCGCATTCTCGATGGTCACATCAGCAATGGCGGGATTGCCAACC
>JBAYOU010000104.1:0-5700 GCA_041678065.1 Parvibaculum sp.
CGGCGCGCGGGCTGGCGATAATCTCTATGCAAACTCTGTCGTGGCGCTTGAAGCGGCGACGGGTAAGGTGCGCTGGCATTTCCAGACGGTGCATCATGATGTCTGGGACTATGATCTTCCCGCGCAGCCAAGCCTCGTCACCCTGACGCGCGATGGTGCGCCACTGGATGCAGTGGTGCAGGTGACGAAGACGGGTTTCGTCTTTGTGCTCGACCGCGAGACGGGGAAGCCCATTTTCGAGGTAGAGGAGCGGCCCGTGCCACAGGATGGCGCGGCGGGTGAATTCCTTTCGCCGACACAGCCTGTTCCTGTCGCACCGCCGCCGCTTGTGCCGCAGCATCTGACAGCGGAAGACGCATGGGGGCTCACTTTCTGGGATCGCAATGCCTGTCGTGAAAAGATCGCGGCGGCGCGCTCCGAAGGGCTCTACACGCCGCCTTCCGCGCAAGGGACAATCATGTTTCCTTTCACAGGCGGCGGAGCGAATTGGGGCGGGGCTGCCTTCGATCCCGCAACGCAGAAGCTTTACATCAATACGAGCCGCGCGGCGCATCTCATCACGCTCATTCCCTCTGAAAATTATGAAGCGGCGAGAGCAGCAGAACCGAATGAGGAAATCTCGCCTCAGGCGCCAACGCGCTGGGCGGTGAAGCGCGAATTGCTGCTCTCACCGTTCGATCTTCCCTGCAATCCGCCGCCATGGGGAATGCTGACGGCTGTTGATCTCTCCACAGGCACGATTGCGTGGGAAAGCGTGCTGGGCACGGTGCGTGACCTTGCGCCTGTTCCGGTGCCGCTTAAATGGGGGACGCCGAATTTCGGGGGGCCAATCGTCACCGCCGGGGGTGTCGTGTTCATCAGTGCGACGATGGATGATTATTTGCGGGCCTTCGATGCTGCGAGCGGTGAAGAACTATGGAGAGGTCGCCTTCCTGCAGGAGGGCAGGCAACGCCCATGACATATGAGTGGGAAGGGCGGCAATATGTGGTGATCGCCGCAGGCGGCCATGCGCGGGCAGGCACGAAGCTTGGTGATTTCGTGATTGCTTATGCCTTGCCGGATGCGAAATAGGTTCTCGTCCGGGAATGGCTCGGCTCAACTTGAGTTTTTGGCGATTATTCCCGCACAATCGCTTCAATAACGACGAAAGCGGGGAGGTGTCGGGCCATGGCCAGCTACAAGAATGTTACCATCGAGAAGAAGGGGCCGGTTGCGCTTGTGCGTTTCGACCGCAAAGGCGCGCGCAATGCGTTCAATCAGGAGACCATTCTCGAACTCACCGATGTAGCGCGCCGTTTCCAGGACGATCTCGAAACGCAGGCGGTGGTGCTCACCGGTACACGCGAAGCCTTTTCCGGCGGCATCGACCTCAAGGAGCGGGCGAGCCGCGCCGTCACGGCGGGTACGGATCTTGAGCTTCGGCAGGTCTATTATCGTGGCGTGAAGCTCTGCCAGGCATGGGAGGACATGCCGCAGATCACGGTAGCGGCCATTGAAGGTATGGCGGTTGGTGCAGGCGTCGCCTTGCCGCTTGCGCTTGATTGGCGCGTCATGGGCAAGGGCGCTTTCCTCTATGTGCCGGAAGTGAAAATCGGCATCAATCTGCAATGGGGTGCGCTACCGCGTCTCATCACGCTGGTCGGCCCCGCACGCGCCAAGCGCATCTGCATTCTCTGTGAGCGGATGAGTGCAGAGCACGCGCTTGACTGGGGGCTTGTCGATGAAGTGGCAGAAGATGGCAAGGTGGTGGAGAAAGCGATGGAGCTTGCTGCCGCTGCCGCCGCTATGCCCGCGCCCGCGGTGCGTATGGTGAAAGAAGCGGTGAACGCAACTGCCAATGCGCTGCACCGCGTCTCAAGCTATGCGGATGCCGATCAGAGCCAGCTTTCGACCAATTTCCGCACAGCACAGGAAGAGAGCGACAAGTTCGTGAAGGGCAAGAGCTAGGCGGTTACGGCCGCTTCTCTCACCTTCAGCCGGGTTGCGATCTGTTCGAGGGAGAGGAGGTGGTTTCCTTCCTTCACTACATCGTAAACCGTGACGTTCAGCGCGCGCAGCGTCTTACGGCGAATTTCCCGCGTGTCGGGCGCTTCGTCAAAGTCGATCACGTTGACGCAGGCCGTGTTCTGGTCGATGGCGGAGAAGGTCGCGAGGCCAGTGCCGAGCGCCCAGCCGATGACCAGCCGGTTGATACCGCCGTGAGCGACAAGGGCGAGTGTGTCCCATTCGGGTTCGGCAATCAGCGCTTCAAGTCCGGCAAGGACGCGGCTGTTCACTTCTTCGAAGCTGTCGCCGCCATTGTAGAGGGCACCTGGCACATGGGCGTTGCGGAATGAATAGGCGATATCATTCAGGTCCGTCACGGCTGCGCGATATTCCGGGTTGCCCTGAAACTCGACGAAGTGATCGTTCGCTTCAATCTCAACATTACGCCCGTCGAGGATGAGTTGCGCCGTTTCCATCGAGCGGGGAAAGCTCGAGCTGACCGCGCGATCAAAGGGGATTTTTTGTAATGCCTTGCCTGTGAGGGTCGCCTGTTCGCGGCCCCATTCCGTCAGCGGCACGGACTTCGCGTCAGCCACGCGAACACCCTTGTCATCGACATAGGATACGTCGCCATGGCGAAACAAATAGATGCGGCGGCGGCGTGAGCCGTCGAAGGCTGTGCGGAGCATGGGAAATCCCCCGGATATGAAATGTCAGTGCCGCGCAGTATAGGTACGAATGTGACGGCTTGGTGAAGTCTCTGCTCTAGCCGAATACACGGGCGAAAATCGTGTCCACATGCTTGGTGTGGTAGCCGAGGTCGAAGCGTTCCTCGATCTCCGCATCGCTCAGATATTTCTTCACATCGGCGTCCGCCTTCAGCAATTCAAGGAAATTGCCTTCCCCGCGCCAGACCGGCATGGCGTTGCGCTGCACGAGGCTATAGGCCTCCTCGCGCGAGGCACCCTTCTGGGTGAGGGCGAGAAGCACGCGCTGCGAATGAACAAGGCCGCCAAGCTGGTTGAGGTTCTTTTCCATGTTCTCGGGATAGATCACCAGCTTGTCGATGACGCCGGTGAGGCGCGCCAGCGCGAAGTCGAGCGTGACGGTTGCGTCCGGGCCGATCATGCGTTCGACGGAAGAGTGGGAAATGTCACGCTCATGCCAGAGGGCCACATTCTCCATCGCGGGAATGGACATGCCGCGCACGAGGCGGGCGAGGCCGGTGAGGTTTTCGGTGAGCACCGGATTACGCTTGTGCGGCATGGCCGATGAACCCTTCTGCCCTTCGGAGAAGAACTCTTCGGCTTCCAGCACTTCGGTGCGCTGTAGATGGCGGATCTCGGTGGCGACGCGCTCAATGGAGCTTGCGATGACGCCGAGCGTTGCGAAGAACATGGCGTGGCGGTCGCGCGGGATCACCTGCGTCGAGACAGGTTCGACCTCAAGACCGAGCGCCTTTGCGACATGCTCTTCCACACGGGGGTCGATATTGGCGAAGGTGCCGACCGCGCCCGAAATGGCGCAGGTCGCGATTTCCTTGCGCGCGTTGACCAGCCGTTCGCGGCAGCGCGAGAACTCCGCATAGGCTTCCGCCATTTTCAGGCCGAATGTCACGGGCTCTGCATGAATGCCGTGACTGCGTCCGATGCAGATCGTGTCCTTATGCTCATAGGCGCGGCGCTTGATGGCGGCCAGAAGCTCATCCATGTCTCGCAGCAGAATGTCGCTCGCGCGGGCAAGCTGCACGTTAAAGCAGGTATCGAGCACGTCTGACGAGGTCATGCCCTGATGGACGAAGCGCGAATCCTCACCGATGAATTCCGCAAGATGGGTGAGGAAAGCGATAACGTCATGCTTCACCTCGCGCTCGATCGCGTCGATCTTCTCGACATCGAACACGGCCTTGTCGCCCCGCTCGCGGATGTTTTTCGCGGCTTCCTTCGGAATCACGCCAATCTCGGCCAGTGCCTCGCAGGCATGGGCTTCAATCTCGAACCAGATGCGGAACTTCGTTTCAGGGTCCCAGATGGCGACCATTTCCGGTCGCGAATAGCGCGGGATCATCAGGCGCCTCGCAGTTTTATGGCGGATGGGAAGGAACGGGCAGGGTGTAGCATTTGGGGGGTGGCTCTTCA
Source organism: Parvibaculum sp. (assembly GCA_041678065.1). GTDB lineage: Bacteria > Pseudomonadota > Alphaproteobacteria > Parvibaculales > Parvibaculaceae > Parvibaculum. Next base: position 4,126 of record JBAYOU010000104.1, read on the forward strand.
ACCAGCCCCTGCGCGGGCCGCTCTCGCGGAAAGTACTGGTTGGCAAGGGACGCAGGGTCTGCGGTACCCTCATTTGCAATGAAAGGCGCTTTGAGGCGCATAGGGGAGGAGAAGAACAATGGGTGTGAAGCTCTCGGGGGAGATTTCCCGTCGGACATTTCTGAAATCCACCGCAGCGACGGCTGCTTTGGCCGGAGCCTATGGGGCCGGGTTTCGCCCCGCGATGGCTGCCGCGCCGGAGCTTGCGAAGCTCGACGCGCTTGGGCAGGCGGAATTGGTTGCCAGGGGCGAAGTCACCGCGCTCAATCTCGTGAATGCCGCGATTGACCGGATTGAGCAGGTCAACCCCAAGGTAAATGCGGTGGTGCTGGAGCTGTTTGACCGGGCGCGCGAGGCGGCGGCGGGCGACTTGCCGAAAGGCCCGTTCACCGGCGTGCCTAACCTTGTGAAGGATCTCGATAATCTGAAGGGAACGCGCAACAGCTCCGGCTCGCGTATGTTTGCGCAGAACATTTCTGCGGAAACCGATCCGCTGATCGCCGCGAATGAGAAGGCGGGTTTCATCATGGTGGGCAAGAGCAATACGCCGGAATTCGGCCTGCTCGCCACCACGGAATCTCTTTTCCTCAAGCCCTGCCGCAATCCGTGGAACCTCGAACATTCATCGGGTGGTTCATCCGGCGGCGCGGCGGCGGCGGTTGCTTCCGGCATGGTGCCGCTCGCCCATGCAACGGATGGCGGCGGCTCGATCCGCATTCCGGCATCCTGCTGCGGGCTTTTCGGGCTGAAGCCGAGCCGGGGCCGCATCTATACGGGCGAGCGGAACCTGCCGGGCGAGATCGGCGTGCAGCATTGCGTGAGCCGTTCCGTGCGGGACAGCGAGGCTCTGTTTGCCGTCACCGAGATGCAGGCGGAGGGCGCGCGGCTCGCGCCTGTCGGCCGTGTCGAAGGGCCGAGCAAGAAGCGCCTCAAAATTGCTTTCAACACGAAAAACTATTTCGGCAATGAGCCGGACGCCGATGTGAAAGCGGCTATCGAAGATGTAGCAAAGCTCTGCGAAGGCCTCGGCCATGAGATTGTGCCGGTTGAAAATCCGGTTCACGGCGAAACCTTCATGGAGGCTTTCCTCACCATCTGGGCATCCGGCCCGTCCATGCTGGTGAAGCTTGCGAGGGAGAACGGACTTGATCCGGAAGCCGTACTTGAGCCCTGGACCATTGGCCTTGCGGCGAAGTTCGATGCCAAGCCCACAACCGCGATTGAAGATTCTCTCGCGGTCTTTGCGCAGGTGACGACGCAGGCCGAGGCTTTCATGAAAGACTATGATGTGTGGCTATCGCCGGTGCTTGCGTCAGCGCCACCGAAGCTCGGTGAGCAGGGGCCGGAAGTGCCCTTCGATACGCTTTATGATCGCGTGATCAACTATGTGAGCTATACGCCGCTTCACAATGCGACGGGGATACCGGCCATGTCGGTTCCGCTCTCATGGAATGAGGCTGGGCTTCCCATTGGCTCGCAATTTGCGGCACCGCTTGGCGGCGAGAAGGTTCTTTTCGAGCTTGCCTATGAGCTGGA